>CANPBX010000006.1 GCA_947572385.1 uncultured Clostridia bacterium | reverse complement strand
AAAAATAGTGCGTCCGAGCTAATTAGCTCTTTCGCACTTAATGATATACCGCGCCGTGTTCCGAAAGAAATGAGTTTGTGATTGACATTACACACCTTTTCCTGTACAATAATAAAGATATATATAATTTTCCAATAAGGAAAGGAGTCTCCACCACCATGCCAGAAGACCCTGACGGTACTACCGCCATATTACTGATACTGACTATTATTTTTATGTTCCTGTCAGCTTTCTATGCTGCCGGAGCCTCGGCTGTTTACAGCCTATCATTTTCTAGGGTGAAGCGCGACGCAGAATCCGGGGATAAAAAGGCGAAGGCGCTACTAAAAATAATTGAGGCCCAAGAGACCGTTGTGTCGCCTTTGCAGTCTGGCCTTCTCCTATGCGGGCTTTTTGGGCTTGCCTTTTGTATTACGACATTGCAGCGCCCGATAGCCGGTCTGTTTCCGGAAACGATGCAGGCTGGACTGCGCTGGTGCCTTGGCGGCATGCTGGCTGCACTGGGGTATATTCTGCTGTTCTTTATGCTGTGCGACCTTCTTCCAAAGAAAATCGCCCGGCATTGGGCACAGAGCTTTGCATACCGGCACGCTAAGCTTATCGGCAGGCTGTCCTATGCTGCGCTGCCTTTCCTTGCAGCGACTAATGCCATTGTAAACGGCATACTGCGCCTGCTACGTATAGACCCCCATAGCCTTGACGACGCAGTAACCGAGGAGGAGATACTGCAGATGGTAGGCGAGGGAGAGGAGAAGGGCGTTATTGAGGAGACCGAGAAGGATATGATAGCCAATATCCTGGACTTTAACGACACTGCCGCCGGAGAGATAATGACACACCGCACAGACATTGCCGCCGTACCTGACGACGCTGACATTACCCAAATCGTAGCTGTGGCCCTGGAGCACGGCTGTTCTCGTGTGCCTGTGTACCATGAGGATATCGACTCTGTAGTGGGTATATGCTATGTGAAGGACCTGCTGCCGTATGTGGGAGTATCGGTGCCCAAGGCGGTTTCTGTTACAAAGCTCATGCGCCCGGCATATTTTATCCCGGAGACGAAAAAGTGCAGCCAGCTGTTTACCGAAATGACTGAGCGCAAGGTTCAGATAGCCATTATAGTGGATGAATATGGCGGCACAGCCGGACTGATAACCCTTGAGGACCTGATGGAGTCCATAGTAGGGAATATCCAGGATGAGTACGACAACGAGGAGGAGGAAATACAACGGGTCAGTGAGACCGAGTTTACTGTGGACGGTACGGCCTCTATTGACGAGATATCTGATCTGACCGATGTAGAGCTCCCTGAAGGAAATTATGATACCATCGGCGGATTTGTAACAGAGCTACTGGGATACATCCCAAAGGAGGGGGAGCAGCCCCAGGTGGAGGCGGCTGGATTGAGCATAAAGGTACTGGGCGTGGAGGACAGAAGGCTTTCTAGGCTTCTTATTATTAAACTGCCGTCCAAGGATGAAGACGGATATGAGGAGGATGAATAACCTTGAGAGACCAGACAAAGGTTAAAAGGGAGCAGGATCTTGGTTCTGACAGTATAGGCCGGCTTATGTTTACCCTGGCTGTTCCGGCGATAACTGCCCAGCTGGTGAATATGCTATATAATATTGTGGACCGCATATATATCGGGCATATTCCGGAGATAGGCTCAAATGCGCTGACAGGTGTAGGGATCTGCTTTCCGATAATCATCCTGATAATGGCATTCAGCTCGCTGGTGGCAATGGGCGGCGCTCCGCAGGCTGCTATAGCAATGGGCCAGCAGAATAACGAGAAAGCCGAGCGGATACTTGGCAACTGCTTTACAAGCCTGCTTATAGTGGCAGCCGCACTAACGGCAGTATTTCTTGTATTTGGCAAGCCTATCCTGTGGGCTTTTGGAGCCAGTGAAAACACCATCGGCTATGCCAATGATTATCTGCAGATATATATAATTGGAACGGTCTTTGTGCAGATAGCCCTTGGCATGAATATGTTTATAACCACTCAGGGCTTTGCAAAGACAAGTATGCTAACCGTAGTCATAGGCGCGGCGCTGAACATAATCCTGGACCCTGTGTTCATTTTTATGTTTAACATGGGTGTACGGGGGGCAGCCCTGGCTACGATCATCTCACAGGGAGTCTCAGCGGCCTGGGTCATCAGGTTTTTGACCGGAAAGAGGACCACTCTGCATATAAAAAAGCATTGCATGAGAATAAACCCGCAGATAATGCTGCCGGTACTGGCGCTGGGAGTATCGCCGTTTATTATGCAGAGCACTGAGAGTCTGCTGAGCGTTGTGCTCAATACATCCCTGCTCAAATATGGAGGAGATATCGCGGTAGGTGCATATACCGTGCTGGGAAGTGTCATACAAATTGTCAACCTGCCGATGCAGGGACTTTTTCAGGGCGCCCAGCCTATTACCAGTTACAACTATGGCGCGCAGAAGTTTGACCGGGTAAAGAGATCTGTCCGACTGCTGACTATCACCGCCGTTACTTACGGCACCGTGTTCTGGCTGGCGCTTATGCTGGTGCCTCAGGTATTCGTAGGCATGTTTACGAGCGATGCCGCGCTGACAGAGATGACTGTGTGGTCAATGCGCATTTTCCTCGCCGGTGTATTTGCTTTCGGATTTCAGGGCTCATTTCAGAATTCCTTCCTGGCACTGGGGCAGGCTAAGGTCTCGCTATTGATGGCTTTGCTTCGAAAAATAGTGCTGCTGATACCGCTGATATTTATAATGCCGGTGTTTTTTGAGAACAAGCTGTTTGGCGTTTTCATAGCCGAGCCTATTGCGGACATCATCGCTGCCATCGTTACAACTATAGCCTTCCTTACATGCGCCCGCAAGAATTTAAATAAACCTAAAATGCACACCTGATTTTAAGCTTTATATGATGTTGCTCATAAATCTGTCATATATCTTACAATATTGTGAGGGCTCTTGCCTAGAGCCCTTTTGCTGTGCTAAGATATAGCTTAGATGTCTGCGAATAAGAGAAAGGGGTCTATTTATGCTGTCAATTAGCGGAGTAACAAAAAAGTATGGCAAGAACATAGCAAACGACAATATCAGCTTTGCCGTTGGAGACGGAGAGATAGGAATTTTAATGGGGCCGAACGGTGCGGGGAAGTCCACGATTATTAAATGTATAACCGGCCTTCTGCGCTTTACCGGGCGCATAGAGATAAACGGCGCGCTGAATAATACAGTTGACGCCAAGCGCCAGCTGGGATATATCCCGGAAATGCCAGCGGTATATGACCTGCTCACAGTGTCCGAGCATCTGGAATTCATACGCCGGGCATACAAGGTGCAGGATGAAGCCTATTCCCAGCAGCTTTTAGAGCGTCTGGAGCTCTGGGACAAGAAGGATAAGCTGGGTAAGGAGCTGTCGAAAGGTATGCAGCAGAAGCTGTCTATCTGCTGCGCCCTCTGCCACAAGCCCCGCGTGGCTGTATTTGACGAGCCGATGGTTGGCTTGGACCCGCACGCTATAAAGGAGCTGAAGAATATCTTCAAGGAGCTCAAGGACGACGGCGTTTCTGTGCTCATAAGCACTCATATGATAGACAGCGTCGAGGACTATTGGGACGTGGCTAATATCATGATGAACGGCCGCTTTGCCGCAACCATGCTCAACGACGGCAGCGAGGGAGAGAGCCTTGAAGATTTGTTCTTCCAGATAACAGAGGGAGGTGCACAATGAGAAGCCCTCTGGTATATCTCACAGTAGTTAAGCTGAAAAACCAGTTGAAAGAGGCAGTAAAACACCCGGCGAAGCTGTTTTACGTGGTGTTTCTGGCGGCAATGCTGGCACTTACAGTTATAGGCGGGAGGGGCACAAATATGGAGCCCCGGCCTCTATATGAGCTGACATCGATAATGGTGTTGTTCTACAGTCTTATGTTCCTTATGACCTTTATTAACGGCCTTAATGGGGGGGCGGGGAATTACCCAATGTTCACACTTTCCGACGTGAGCATGCTGTTTCCATCGCCGCTAAAGCCCAACAAGGTCCTTTTCTATGGCCTCACGCGGCAACTGGGCCTTTCCCTGCTGCTGGGCTTCTTCCTGCTGTTTCAGTACACCTGGCTGCACGCGGCGTACGGTGTTGCATATGTGCATCTGGTGATGATAGTTGTGGGGTACGCCATCTGTCTGTTCCTGGGCCAAGTCTGCGCTATGGCGGCATATACCCGAACCAGCGGCAACGACAATGCAAGGCGTGTCCTCAGATACGTTGTATATGGGATAACGCTGGGCTTCGTAGCATGGCTGTTGCTCCGCTGCGCTCCGAGCATGACAGCTGATATAAATGTTTCTGACGAGTCTATACTTGCGGCAGGTCTTTCTGGTGTGATAGAGGCCGGTGCGCAGTTCCTCTCCACGATAGGGATCTTCTTCCCGGTTTCCGGCTGGGCGGCAGGGCTTATCGGCGGTATATTTACAGAGGACTATGTGACGGCGGGCATATGTGTGCTGCTAATGCTTGCAGCCTTTGCAGTAGCCCTGCTGCTGGTGATAAAGAACAAAAACAACTATTACGAGGATGTGCTCCAGACCGCAGAGGTAGCCCAGTCAGCCATCACCGCAAAGAAAGAGGGCCAGCCTGCGGAGGTTACCCCAAAGAAGGTGCGCGTAGGCAAGACCGGCCTGGGAAATGGCAGCGGCGCCAGTACCTTGTTCTACAAGCATTTGCTGGAAAACCGGCGCTCAGGGGTATTCCTGTTTTCAAAAATGACTATGATATTCATGCTTATAACCATCGGCTGCGCGGTGATGTACAGCTTTATGTTCTCAGACGAGGAGGGCAATACCACCGCGTTTGTGGCGGTGTTCGCCATGAGCACATATATGCAGATGTTCTCTGAGAGCATGGGCAGATTTAACTGGGAGATATCCAAGCCGTATATTTATCTCATACCGGAGCCTCCGCTTAAAAAACTGCTCTGGGCTACAGCTGAGACCCTGGTGTCGGACTGTGTAGAGGCAGTATGCTTGTTTGTGCCTATTGGACTGATTTTGAATTTGGGCCCGTTGGAAACTGTTCTGTGCATATTGGCGCGGATATCCTTCTCTCTGCTGTTCACGTCTGGAAATATGCTGGTTGAGAGGGTATTCGGCACGGTGCGCTCCAAGGGGTTAATACTGTTTTTCTATATCATCTCCCTGATGGTGATGGCTGTACCCGGAATTATTTTGGGCGCGTTTGCCATGGGCCTGGAGCTTCTGCCTGGAGCTGTTGGGATGCTGCTGGGTATGATAGCCGCCAATGTGCCCATTGCGCTATTAGTGATGTTCCTTTGCCGCAATGTCTTGCAGTATGCGGAGCTGAACGGAAAATAACATACCCATTATAGAGGAGGGGTATTATGTTTGAAAATGAGGAGACCATGGAGCGGGCACTGCTGGTGTCCCTGGATACTGGGGAGTATGACGCGGAAGCATCTCTCGTTGAGCTTGGGGAGCTCACAGAGAGTGCCGGAGCTGACCCGGCCTTTACTCTGATGCAGAAGCGTCCGGCCCCGGATCCAGCGACCTGTATCGGGTCCGGAATGGCTCAGGAGGCCGCGGAGCTCATAGAGCGGGAAAGGCTGGACCTGTGTATTTTCGACAGAGAACTGAGCCCTACCCAGATACGCAACCTTGAGGATCTTTTTGGTGTGAGAGTAATTGACCGCACAATGCTGATCCTGGACATCTTCGCCCAGCGGGCAAGAAGCCGTGAGGGTAAGCTTCAAGTTGAGCTTGCCCAGCTTCGCTATATGCTGCCAAGGCTCACAGGCCGGGGGACTGCCCTCTCAAGGCTGGGTGGCGGCATTGGCACCAGAGGCCCTGGCGAGACAAAGCTTGAGACCGATAGAAGGCATATACGGCGAAGGATAGGCAGCCTAAAGGAGCAGCTCGAGGAGGCCGAAGCAGCCCGGGCCGTTACCGGAAAGCGGAGAAAGAAAAACTCAGTGGTCTCTGTAGCGCTGGTGGGCTATACCAACGCGGGCAAGAGCACACTTATGAACAGGCTTACACAGGCTGGGGTGTTGGCAGAGGATAAGCTGTTTGCCACACTGGACCCGACTGCCAGGGCCCTAAAGCTGCCCTGCGGGAAGACGGTTATGCTGATAGATACTGTCGGCCTTATACGGAGACTGCCGCATCATCTGGTCGAGGCCTTCAAGTCCACCCTTGAGCAGGCGGCCACGGCTGATATACTTTTGAATATCTGCGACGCGTCAAGCCATGAAGCCCGGGAGCACCTACAGGTGACAGAGGAACTGCTCCAGAGCCTTGGCTCAGGGGAGCGCCCGGTGATACCTGTGCTCAATAAATGGGACGCGGTCTGGGACGAGGAGCTGGCCCCGCGCCTACAAGGAGCGGTGCGCATCAGCGCGCTGAACGGCGAGGGGATTGACCGGCTGCTGGAAGCGGTGGAGGAGAACCTGCCCGAGAAAACCTTTGACGTAGAGCTGCTGCTTCCCTTTGCAAAGAGCGGACTTGCCGCAAGGCTCCGGGACGAGGGCGCACTGCTTAGCGAGGAATATGTAGAGGAGGGACTGAGGATCACTGCCAGGGTTGATGGGCGGCTCTACGGCCTTGTAAAGGAGTATGACCTCAACCCAAGAGAGGAGGAGTGAGTATGTTTTACCACGCAAGCCCTACGCACTGTATTGAGGTGCTGGAGCCGAGAGTTTCTAATCATGGAAAGCCGCTGGTATATCTGTCGAAAAAGCGGGAGAACGTGCTGCCGTACCTTTCCAACGCTGTGGAAAAGTATTGCAGAGAAACCGGCTTTCCCCATGAGGGGCCCTGGTATAAGTGGGGCAGCTACGGCTTTCACAACGGCTTGATCCGCATTGATGAGTATTGGCCGGACGCCCTGAAAGAAACCTATAGTGGCGTATCAGGGTATATATATGCCGTAGAGACAGTACCCGGCGGAGAGGAACAAGAGGATATTCCTGATGCTGTTGTAACCTCTCAGCAGGTGCCGGTAATGGGCTGTGAGTATGTTCCGGACGCATACGAGGCCATACTTATCGCGGCTGAGGCCGGGCAGATACTTATACGCCGGTATGAGGATTTGCCGGAAAGTATGCTCAGATGGATAGATAACTGTATTAAGGAGCAGTACGAGGAGGCAAGAGATGTCCCCACATACAGGCATTTTCTAAAGGGCAAGTTTCCCGAAATTACCGCCGGACTTGAATAAGTGTATGGCAAAAGGGCCAAAATGAATAATTATTCATTTTGGCCCTTGATTTTTTGAGATTTTCCTGTATAATAATGTAAGAAACAAAACTACGAGAAAGGAATTTTAACTATGGCTAAGGAAATAAAAAAAGTTGTACTGGCATACTCAGGTGGTCTTGATACATCCATCATTATTCCGTGGCTCAAGGAGAACTATAACAACTGTGAGGTCATCGCAGTTTCAGGCGATGTAGGGCAGGGCACCGAGTTGGATGGTCTGGAGGAAAAGGCAAAGAAGACTGGCGCCTCAAAGCTGTATGTGCTGGACCTGAAAGAGGAGTTTATACAGGATCATGTATATCCCACTGTAAAGGCTGGAGCTGTATATGAAAACAAGTACCTGCTGGGCACGTCTTTTGCAAGGCCCATTATAGCCAAGGGCATTGTAGAAATAGCAAAGAAGGAGGGTGCCGACGCCATCTGCCACGGATGCACCGGCAAGGGCAACGACCAGGTGCGTTTCGAGCTGGCAATAAAAGCCTACGCGCCTGACATGACTGTTATTGCTCCCTGGCGTATATGGGACATCAAGTCCCGCGAGGAGGAGATAGAGTACGCCGAGGCTCATAATATTCCCCTAAAGATAAACCGTGAGACCAACTACTCTAAAGACAAGAATCTCTGGCACCTGTCTCATGAGGGCCTGGACCTTGAGGATCCATCTAATGAGCCTCAGTACAATAAGCCGGGATTCCTGGAGCTGGGGGTGTCTCCTGAGCAGGCACCGGACGAGCCCTCCTATATCACTCTCCATTTTGAGAAGGGTGTACCCACTATGCTTGACGGCGAGACCCTCTCCGGCACTGAGATGATAGCAAGGCTCAACGAACTGGGCGGAAAGAACGGTATCGGTCTTGCCGATATTATAGAAAACCGCTTAGTGGGCATGAAGTCCCGCGGCGTTTACGAGACCCCCGGGGGCACTATACTCTACCATGCCCACAATAAGCTTGAGGAGCTCTGCCTTGATAAGGAGACATATCACTATAAGCAGCAGATTGCTCTGAAATTTGCCGATCTGGTATATAACGGCCAGTGGTACACGCCATTGCGCCAGGCTCTGTCTGCTTTTGTAGACAGCACCCAGGAAACTGTTACCGGTGACGTAAAGCTAAAGCTATATAAGGGCAATATCATTGATGCTGGAGTGACCTCAGCTTATTCTCTTTATGATGAGGACATTGCTACCTTTGACGAGGACGAGGTATATAATCAGGCCGACTCAGCAGGTTTCATCAACCTGTTTGGACTGCCAATCAAGGTACAGGCAAAAAAGGGGTTGACCTACGATAAGTAAAGGGTATTGCAAATGGAACTGATAGACATATATGATAAAAATGGAAGTGCTGCTGGCATTGTAAGGGATAAGAAAGCGCCTCTCGGACCAGAGGAATACCGCATGGCTGTGGGCATTTGGATAATGGACAGCAACGGGCATATATTTCTCACCAAGCGCAGCATGGATAAGAGCTATGCCCCTGGCAAGTGGGAGAATCCTGCGGGGCATGTGCAGGCAGGTGAAAGCCCTGAACATGCAGTGATTCGCGAGCTCTTTGAAGAGACTGGCCTGACGGTCCGCGAGGAGCAGATAGCCCTGCTTGGCTGCTCCTGCAGCTGGCCTTATATAGGCCGGGATTTTGGTGTGCGCATGGATGTGGATTTGAGTAATGTGCGGTTCCAACAGGGCGAGACCTGTGACGCCAAGTGGGTGACATTTGACGAGTTCACTTTGATGGCCCGGGATGGAGAGTTTGCCCCCTCTCTCACGGACCATATGCGCGACTACTTGGGAGCATTTTTAGAGTTTGCCGGCCGCTCCGGCAGCAGGGAACTTGATTTCTTGACGATGGAGGAACAGAGATGAAGCTATGGAAAGGGCGCTTCAAAAAAGAGGCTGACCCAAGGACCAACGATTTCAACTCCAGCATCGCCTTTGACAGCCGTATGTACAGGCATGACATAGAGGGCAGTATAGCCCATGCTACAATGCTCGGGCGGCAGGGTATTATCGGCACGGAGGAGAGCGAACAAATATGTGCCGAGTTGAAGAAGATCCGGGAAGATATAGACAGCGGAGCGCTTGCCATTGACCCGGACGCTGAGGATATCCATACCTTTGTTGAACAGGAGCTCACTGCAAGGCTCGGTGACACCGGCAAGCGCCTGCATACCGGCCGAAGCCGCAATGACCAGGTGGCTTTGGATATCCGGATGACTCTGCGGGAGGACTGTTTGTCCCTCATTGAGCAGCTTCGTGGGCTGCTCCGGGTGCTCTGCAAAAAAGCCGGACAGTACAGCGAGGCAGTTATGCCCGGCTATACCCATATGCAGCGCGCCCAGCCGGTCACCTTTGGGCACCATCTGCTGGCATATGCCGAGATGCTGCTGCGGGACATTTCCAGATTTGAAGACGCGTTGAAGCGTATGAACCAGTGTCCCCTTGGCAGCGGTGCTCTGGCGGGGACTACGTACCCTCTGGACCGCGACCTGACTGCGGAGCTGCTGGGCTTTCCTGCGCCCACAAAGAACAGTTTGGACGGCGTGTCTGACCGGGATTTCTGCGCGGAGATTGCCTTTGCGGTATCTCTATGTATGGTGCATCTGTCCAGGCTTTGTGAGGAGCTGGTGCTCTGGTGTTCATGGGAGTTTAAGTTCATCGAGCTGGACGACGCTTACTGCACCGGCTCAAGCATTATGCCACAAAAGAAGAACCCGGATCTGGCCGAGCTGATCCGGGGGAAATCCGGGCGTGTTATCGGCGACCTTACTGCGCTGCTGACTATGATGAAGGGACTGCCATTGGCCTATAACAAGGATATGCAGGAGGATAAGGAGGCCGTGTTCGACGCAGTGGATACGCTGAAGCTGTGCCTTACCCCCCTTATACCGATGCTTGATACAATGACTGTCTTAGAGCGGAATATGCGTAAGGCAGCAGCCGGCGGCTTTATAAACGCTACAGACTGCGCGGATTGGCTGGTGGCTGCAAAGGGCTTGCCATTTAGAAACGCATATAAAATAACCGGTGAATTGGTGGCCCTGTGCATTGAGCGGGGAGAGACACTTGAGAGCCTGCCCCTTGAGGAATACAAACGTGTGCATCCAGCCTTTGATGAAGGCGTATATGAAGCAATATCCCTGGATAAGTGTGTCTGCGATCGTAAGGTGTTTGGCGGTCCTGCACCAGAGAACGTGAGGGCCCAGGCAGCACATGTATTGGATCTGCTGGATAAGGAGGAAAAGGAGCATGGATAAAATAAGGGCCGGAGTGGTCGGCGCTACCGGCTACGCGGGAGCGGAGCTCTGTCGGCTGATAATTGGTCATCCTGAGGCGGAGCTGTCAGCAATAAGCTCCGTGAGCTTCGAGGGCAAGGCGCTCTCTGATGTCTACCCAGCATACTTTCATATGTGTGACATGATATGCGGGACACAGGAGCGGGTGGTAGAGCAAAGTGACGTTATTTTTGCTGCGCTGCCACACGGACTTTCCCAGGAGCTGGCGGCTGAATGTATAAGGGCCGGAAAAGTTTTTATCGACTTGGGAGCAGATTTCAGGCTGGAGAGCGAGGACGAATATCAGGAGTGGTACGGCGGCAGCTTTACCGATAAGGCTCTGCACAACGAGGCGGTATACGGCCTGCCGGAGCTGTTCCGGGAGCAAATCAAAGGGAAAAGGCTTATAGCCAACCCCGGCTGCTACACCACGGCAGTGCCGTTGGCTATAGCGCCGGCTCTGGAGGCAGGATTTATTCAGCCGGAGGGCATAATTGCAGACTGCAAGTCCGGTGTGACCGGCGCTGGGCGCAAGCCCACTCAAGGCAACCACTACCCTGAGCTGAACGAGGGCTTCACAGCCTATAAGGTAGCCAGCCACCGGCATACTCCGGAGATGGAGCAGACCCTGTCAAAAATAGCTGGGCAAAGGCTGAAGCTGACATTTGTGCCGCACCTGCTGCCTATTAACCGCGGTATACTGGCTACCTGCTATGCAAGGCTTACTCTTGGTGCGACGCTTGAAAAGATCCGTGAGGCCTATGAAAAAAGATATAGTGGAGAGTTTTTTTTACGACTGCTGCCAGAGGGACAAGCTGCCAACGTGAAAAATGTACGCTGTACAAATTTCTGCGATATATCTCTTTTTGCCGATCCGCGCACCGGGACATTTGTAGCTGTTTCAGCCATAGACAATATGGTTAAGGGCGCCGCAGGACAGGCGATACAGAATATGAACCTTGCCTTTGGCATAGACGAGACTGCCGGTTTGCGTCTTATGCCACCGGCGTTTTAAATAATGAGTTTAGGAGAATAGGAAATGGAATTTATAGAGGGCGGCGTAACTGCCGCTAAAGGATTCTCTGCAAGCGGCATACATTGCGGTATCCGCAGGAACAAGACCAAGCCTGATTTAGCCCTGATAGTCAGTGACCGCATGTGTTCCGCTGCCGGGGTCTATACCCGCAACCTGGTGAAGGGCGCGCCCATTACTGTGACCCAGGAGAATATTGCTGACGGCAGAGCCCAGGCTATCATCTGCAACTCGGGCATTGCCAACACCTGTGCCCCGGACGGCATTGAAAAGGCAGAGGCAATGTGCCGCGTGGCGGCTTCGGCTCTGGATCTAAAGCCGGAGGACATAGTTGTTGCGTCCACAGGGGTTATCGGCCCGTCGCTGCCTATTGAGCCCATTGCCGAAGGTATGGCTGAGTTAAAGGCGTCGCTGAAGGAGGACGGCTCTCCTTCTGCTGCCACAGCCATAATGACTACAGATACGGTGCCCAAGGAAGCCGCGGTAAAATTCACGATAGGCGGCAAGACAGTAAACATAGGCGGCATAGCGAAAGGCAGCGGCATGATACACCCAAACATGGCAACTATGCTCTGCTTTGTCACTACTGACTGTGCCATTGCGCCTGACATGCTGCAAAAGGCGGTCAAGACTGCCGCAGACGCTACCTTCAACATGATAGATGTGGACGGAGACACTTCCACTAACGACACCTTTGTGGTGCTGGCAAATGGAGCTGCCGGAAATGATGAAATAGCTTTAGAGGGCGCAGACTATGACGCGTTTGTAGCTGCTCTGGAGGCTGTGGGCCGCAAGCTTGCCATGATGATGGCAAAGGACGGTGAGGGTGCCTCAAGGCTCATAGTCTACCGTGTAGACGGCGCCCCTGATTTGGAAACCGCCCGCACTGTTGCCCGCTCCGTGAGCAGCTCCACCCTTGTGAAAGCTGCTTTCTTCGGTGCTGATGCCAATGCCGGAGGCCGCGCTATGTGCGCCATAGGATATTCGGGAGCAAATTTGGACGTGGAAAAGATAGACATAGCCTTTAAGTCTGCAAAGGGGAGAGTGGAGGTAGTCAGGTCAGGTATGGGGATAGAGTTTTCAGAAGAGTTTGCTCTTGAAGTCCTCAAAGAGTCTGAGATAGAGGCGCAGATAGACCTGCATATGGGCAGCATATCTGCCGAGGCCTACGGTTGTGACCTGACCTATGACTATGTAAAAATAAACGCCGACTACCGCACCTAAGGAGGGGCATATGTTAGAAAAGCTGGGCATTAAAGGCCGGTGGGATATAGCCCCGGCGGTGTTTTCAGTGCTGCTGTATCTAAATTTTATTGTCATGCTTATGCTGTTCTTTACAGCTACAGGGGTGCTGCTGCTATATGCCGTGCCATCAATGCTTACAGCAGGACTGCTTATCGCTGGCATAATAACCCACCTGATTACCCGGCACAGGGCCTGTAAGCTCTGGCGCAGGCTGCTGTTGGGAGGTATCGGGGCAAATTTTCTCATGATTATTTTCTTTGTGCTTGTCGTATTTATGATGATCTCGGCATGGGGAGATATCCAGTCCATAAATTAAAAAGGGTGAAATGAAATGCAGGTATCCAACAGTGAGCGGGCCAACATCCTTGTACAGGCCTTGCCATATATCAAAAAATACGCGGGAGCTACGGTGGTGGTCAAATACGGCGGCAATGCCATGCTGGATGGCGGGCTGAAGTCGGCAGTCATGAGCGATATAGTGCTTATGCAGCTTGTGGGGATCAATGTTGTACTGGTCCACGGCGGTGGGCCTGAGATAAACGCCATGCTAAAGAAGATCGGCAAGGAGAGCAGATTCATTGGCGGAATGCGCTATACGGATGAGGAGACCATCGGTATCGTGCAGCAGGTGTTGGCCGGGAAGGTGAATAAGGATCTGGTGCAGCTTCTGGAGAATGTCGGAGGAAAAGCCATAGGCCTTTGCGGCTTAGACGGCTCCCTATTAAAGGCTGACAAGCTGGAGGAGGATCTAGGGTTTGTGGGAGAGATTAGAGAGGTCAACGTGGATATCCTGCGTAATGCCGCACAAAACGGCTATATCCCCATTGTCTCCACCGTTGCCGCTGGCTATCACGGAGAGGTGTACAACATCAACGCAGACATTGCCGCTGCCCGCATTGCCGCTGAGCTGGGGGCAATGAAGCTGATACTTATGACGGATGTGTGTGGCCTGCTTCGAGATAGGGACGACGAGAGCACGCTTATACCTGTGGTGAATGTCAGTGATGTGCGGCGCCTGAAAAAGGAGGGCGTAATAAACGGCGGAATGATACCGAAGATAGACTGCTGTGTAGACGCGGTACGCAGGGGAGTGAGCCGGGCACATATCATTGACGGGCGCATTGCCCACTCCATACTGGTGGAGCTATTCACAGACGAGGGCATTGGCACCATGTTCTATTAAAGGAGATATCTTATGACTTTTCAACAAATTAAAGAGCAGGAGCAGAAATACATCATCCACACCTATGGCAGAGTTGATGTTGCCCTGACAAAGGGAAGGAATGCCACAGCCTGGGATATAGATGGCAGGGAGTATATTGATTTTACCTCAGGGATAGGGGTAAACAGTCTTGGCTACAGTGACCCCGGTTGGGCAGAGGCAGTTTCTAAGCAGGCGGGGGAGATACAGCATATTTGCAACTACTATTACTCTCCGCAAAATACTGCTCTGGCAGAGGAACTCTGTGAGGCCGCCGGTATGGCCCAGGCATTTTTCTGCAACTCTGGGGCTGAGGCCAACGAGTGCGCCATCAAGATAGCGCGTAAATACGGTGAGAAACGCGGTGCGTATAAGATAGTCCCTCTGGAAAATTCCTTTCACGGCCGCACCCTGACTACTCTTGCTGCAACCGGTCAGGAGGGATTTCATAAGGATTTTCTTCCGCTGACCGAGGGGTTTGTGTACGCCCAGTCTGGAGATATTGAAGCAATAGATGCTCTTCTTGACGGAAGCGTCTGCGCCATTATGATAGAGACTGTACAGGGCGAGGGAGGGGTTGTACCCATTGCCCCAGAGTTTCTCAGCGGCCTGAGGCGGCTTTGTGATGAGCGAGATGTACTGCTAATAATCGACGAGGTGCAGACCGGTGTTGGCCGCACAGGGCATTTCTACAGCTATCAGGGCTATGGAGTCTGCCCGGATGTTGTTACCAGCGCGAAAGGCTTGGCCGGCGGCCTGCCTATAGGTACGTGTTTAGTGACGGAAAAACTCAGAAACATACTAAAGCCTGGACAGCAGGGCTCTACCTTTGGCGGCAACCCGGTGGCCTGTGCAGGAGCAAGAGAGGTTGTCAGACGGGTGCGTTGCCCGGAGTTTTTGCAGAGTGTGCAGGAAAAGGGGCGCATTTTGACTGAGAGACTGGAAGTTCTGCCTCAGGTAGAATTTGTGCGTGGTATGGGGCTTATGCTGGGCATAAAGCTCAAATCCGGCGATGCACATGATGTGTTGATAAGATGCGCCCAGCGTGGACTTTTGGTGCTCACAGCAAAGGAGCTGGTTCGGTTCCTGCCTCCGCTGACTATAAGCGAGGATGAGATAAACCGTGGCCTGGAGATATTCGCAAAGGTTCTTGAATCTATATAACAACTGAAACCGGAAAGGATAATCTGAAATGAAGCATTTACTGAAACTTTTGGATATGAGCGGTGAGGAGATAATCGAGGTACTAAACCTTGCCGACCAGTTGAAATATGAGACAAAGCACGGCATTGAGCACCATCACCTTAAAGGCAGGTGCTTAGGCATGATATTTGAAAAATCCTCGACCCGCACAAGGGTGTCCTTTGAAGTCGGCATAAACCAACTTGGCGGCTATGCGGTGGTGCTGGCGTCGGAGGGCTCACAGATAGGCCGTGGCGAGCCGGTGCAGGACACCGCCCGAGTGCTGTCCAGATATGTTGACGGCATTATGATACGTACCTTTGAGCAGCAGGAGGTGGAGGACCTGGCGAAGTACGGCAGCGTGCCGGTAATAAATGGCCTTACTGACTTCTGCCATCCCTGCCAGGTGCTGGCAGACCTTATGACTATAAGGGAGTTCAAGGGCTCTTTTGATGGCCTGAAAATGTGCTTTATCGGAGACGGCAACAATATGATGAACTCTCTTATTGTAGGTGGGCTGAAGGTCGGCATGAGTGTTTCTGTGGCTTGTCCTGAAGGCTACCGCCCGCCTCAGGAGATATTGGATTTTGCAAATGGCTACGACTGCTTTGAACTGACCGATGACCCCATGCAGGCGGCAAAAAACGCGGATGTTGTCATTACCGACGTGTGGACTTCTATGGGCCAGGAGGACGAGCGCCAGAAACGGGAGGCTGTCTTTGAGGGCTACTGCATTGACAAAAATCTTATGGCCCAGGCCAAGTCCGACGCTATGGTCCAGCACTGCCTGCCTGCCCACAGAGGCGAGGAAATTACCGAGGAGGTATTTGAAGCGAATGCCCCGTATATCTTTGAGGAGGCCGAAAATCGCCTGCATGCGCAGAAGGCGGTCATGGTGAAGACGATGGCGAAATAAGCCCTGGCAGGATTCCGGCATTACGCAAGAGTGAGTACAGCATAAATAATCCGGCAGTATATATCAGCACCCACAGGCTTCCCGCTGTCAGCGAGAAATACACCGCTGCCAGCATAGTCAGTGGGTGCAGCTTTGCAGTTGAGGCCATCAATTTTGGCTCCACAACCTGGCGTACGCTGCCCATTAACACCCAGCCCACCAGCACCCCCAGCGCTCTGCCATAGGAGCCGGTCAGCGCCTGCCATACTGCCACAGGACCGAGGACTATCCCGGGCCCCAGCACCGGCAGTATATCTGCAAAACAGGTGATTACCGCTGTTATCAGAGGGTATGGTACGTTCAAAATTGAAAGAATTATAAAAGCTTCGCAGAAGCCGAGGAAATATATGAATACGTAGGAGAGCAGGTACTTTTTCCCTGTGCCGTTGGAGTGTGCAGCAGCAAGCCGGAGCTTATCAGCGGCTTTGTCATTTATATGACCTCTGGCCCAGCTCCGCAGGACATCAAGATCCCTGGCGATGAAGAATGCTGAAAAGCCTGTGACCAGTGCCATTGTTAAAAGCAGCGGCAGTGACGCAAGTACCGCCAAAACTCCGTTTATAGCTGCCATAGCAAGACCGGCGCTATTTTTTAAAAATTCCATTATCTGATCCCTGTTGCGCTCCAGAAAGCCTTCGTCTATCTGCCGAAAGGTGTCCCCGAGCCAGCTAAAAAAACTTCTAACAGGCGGGGAAAGCTCTGGGAACCCATTATTTGTGGCCTTAATAAGAAATCCTGCAAGCTCTCGCACACCAAGCACAGTCACAAATATAAGCCCGGCAAGCAGCAGTATCAGCGCTGCCACAGTGATGATGCCCGAGGCGGCAGCGCGGCTGAGATGCAGTTTTTTCTCTGCCCATTCTATTACCGGCTGAAGCACCGCAGCTATCAGCAGGCCCAGCAGGAAGGGGAGGGAGTAGAGGAATGTGGCCTTCCATAGCAGAAAAATAAGACTGTATGCCGCAAAAAACACCACTAGCGGGGTAAGCCGTTTTAGTTCCTTGACTTGAAACATTTGCGCCTCCAAAACCGTTCTCATTGGTAATATGGAGGTATTTGAGCAAAATATGCGGTGGAAATACAGACATAAAAAAAGAAGTCCAGCCAGATAGGGCATGGGCTGGACTTCAATGCAATTATGCTATAGATAAAATTGTTACAGCCTTTCCTCGCCAGTGAGCAGCCACATGACGGAGACATTTAGTATTCTGGACAGAGCCAGAAGCTCTGTGTCTGTAACGTACCGGATCTGCCCCTCCAGCTTCGAGAGGCCTGAGGCATTTAAATCCACACCCCTCACCTGAAGTTGAGCCAGCAGTTCCTTTTGCTTCATACCCTGGCTCCTGCGAGCAGCCTCCACCCGCGCGCCAATCAAATTTTTTGTACCCAATGGTTGCCCTCGCAGTCTCATTAATATTCACTCCCCTAAATATGTTAGTTTTAACTTCAAATTCTACGTAAGATATTTTCTTTTATTTCATATTATAATAGCGCATTTGTAAAAAATCAACCCCTTTTAAGAAATAAATTTGTCAATGTGCTAAAATGGAAAAATAAGGCTGTACTTTTTTCAAGTTGCCTGCTATAATAAGGCAAAAATAGATGTGGAATCAGAGAGGACGATTCAATTGAGCAAAAGCTTTTCCCAGCGTGAGCTTACAATGCTTACCGATTTTTATGAGATCACCATGGCAAACGGATATTTTCTGGAGGGCTTCAAGGATACCGTATGTTATTTCGATATGTTTTTCCGAAAACTGCCAGATAACGGCGGCTTTGCCATAATGGCCGGTGTGGAGCAGCTGGTCGAATACCTGAAGGGGCTGCATTTCTCCCCGGAGGATATTGCATATCTCTCCGGCCGGAATATGTTCAGTGAGGAGTTTCTGGATTATCTGCGGGATTTCAGATTTTCCTGCGATGTGTGGGCCATTCCAGAGGGAACGCCGATTTTTCCCGGTGAGCCTATTGTTACCGTTCGGGGCCCGGTAATACAAGCCCAGTTTATCGAGACCATGGTACTGCTCTGTATCAACCATCAGAGCCTTATTGCAACAAAGGCCAATCGCATAGTACGTGCTGCCCAGGGCAGGGCGGTGATGGAGTTCGGCTCCCGCCGGGCTCAAGGCTTTGACGGCGCTGTACACGGAGCTAGGGCAGCATATATCGGCGGCTGCGCTGGTACTGCCTGTACTATCAGCGACCAGCTTTTCGGGGTGCCCGCGCTGGGTACCATGGCCCATAGCTGGGTGCAGCTGTTCGATACTGAGTACGATGCCTTTAAAGCTTACGCAAAGGCTTACCCAAATAACTGTGTACTGTTGGTCGACACCTATAATGTGCTGAAGTCTGGTGTACCCAACGCTATAAAGGTCTTCAACGAGGTGCTTGTACCTAACGGATATCGTCCGTCGGGCATACGGATAGACAGCGGAGACATAACCTATCTATCCCGTAAGGCCCGTAAGCTTCTGGATGACGCAGGGTTTGAGGACTGCCAGATATGTGCCTCAAACTCCCTTGATGAATATATTATAAGGGACATGCTTATACAAGGCGCAAAGGTGGACTCCTTCGGTGTTGGCGAGCGGTTGATAACGTCTTCATCCGAGCCGGTGTTCGGCGGTGTGTATAAGCTGGTGGGAGTAGAGAATCCTGATGGCACAGTCAAACCTAAAATTAAGATAAGCGAAAATGTGGTAAAGATTACGACTCCGTGTTTTAAAAATTTGTGGAGGCTCTTTGACAAGGAGACAGACAAGGCCATTGCGGACGTTGTCACTATGCACGATGAGATAATCGATGAAGAACAGCCATATGTGCTCTTTGACCCCAACCACACCTGGAAGCGCAAGACGGTTGAAAACTTTCACGCGGTGCCGCTGCTGACGCAAATATTCAAGCATGGCGAGTGTGTCTACACCCCGAGGGCCCTTAATGCCATTAAAGCCTACTGCGCAGCCCAGGTAGACACCCTATGGGAGGAGGTCACACGCTTTGAAAACCCACATAGCTACTACGTTGACTTGTCCCAGGAGCTCTGGAACGAGAAGAACCGTATGCTCTCGGAAAAAAACTATTGACAGAGAGCCGGCTTTACACTAAAATAAGACTGTGAGCAAGCCGGGCAGTTGCGGGCGCGAGGCAAAAGCGCGCGTCTGAGGAAAGTCCGAGCTTCATAGGGCAAGGATAACGGCTAACCGCCGCCGGGGGTGACCCCAGGGAAAGTGCAACAGAGATATACCGCCAGAGGTCTGCGTTAGCGCAGCCTTTGGTAAGGATGGAAAGGCGAGGTAAGAGCTCACCGGCGCAGGGGGAACTCTGCGGCCCTGTAAACCCTATCCGAAGCAACACCGTGGAGGAGCGTCCCTTTGATGGGAAAGCGTGGCCCGCGCGCTCTGTGGAGGTGGCGTGAGCCTGCTGGTAACGGCAGGCCAAGATAGATGACTGCTCAAGACAGAACTCGGCTTATAGACTTGGTCACATTAAAATGAGGAGCGTGTAATGCGCTCCTCATTTTGTGCTTCTTCACATGGACAGATTTTTTTCATAGGCCGTTATGACGGCCTCCATCACCGCGCTCCTAAATCCAAGGCTTTCCAGCTTCCTCACTCCCTGAATGGTGACCCCGCCAGGGGAGCACACTTCATCCTTTAACTGTCCTGGATGCTTTCCGCTTTCCAGCACAAGCCGTGCAGAGCCTGCTACCATCTGGGCCGCAAGATCAACAGCCTGTGCTCTTGGCAGTCCGCAGGCCACGCCGCCGTCCGCAAGGGCTTCTATGAATATGTCTACGAACGCCGGCCCACAGCCCGCCAGGATGCCGCCTATATCCATAAGTTTTTCCGGCAATGGGGATAGCCTCCCAGAGGCCTCCAATGCCTCCAGAAATACAGCTTCTTCCTCCGCTTCAACCTCCGGGCTGCTGAGATACAGGCTCATGCCCTCGCCAATACCTACAGGCGTATTAGGCTTTAGCTGTATCACCGGATAATTAGCGCCAGCCATCACCTGTATTTTAGCAATATCCAGTCCGGCGGCGATATTGACCAGGATAAAACGATCCTCACGGGCTTTGAAAACAGGGGAGAGGCCTTCAAGCAATGCAGACATTCCCTGGGGCTTTACTCCAAGAAATATGTACTTTGCCTTATGAGCCACGGCACTATTATCTGTCTCAGCTACGCAGCCAAGCTCCGAAGCCAGCACTGCCGCTTTCGAGTATGTTCGGTTGGATAAAAATACCTTTTCACCCGGCACCTTGCGGCAGACAGCTCTCGCCAAAGCGCCCCCCATATTGCCGGTGCCAATAAAACCAAATGTAGGCCGATCTTTTTGATTTAACATAATTTTCTCCTTTTCTAACGCACCTGCCCCTGCCCATAGACCACATATTTACTGCTTGTAAGTTCTTTAAGACCCAAGGGCCCTCGGGCGTGCATCTTTTGAGTGGATATACCTATCTCAGCGCCAAGTCCGAACTCGCCGCCGTCGGTGAATCTGGTTGAGGCATTTACATAAACTGCAGCGGCATCTACAACGTCAAGGAAATGCTGGGCGGTAAAGTTATTGTTTGTTATGATACTCTCTGAGTGCCCAGTAGAATGAGCGTTTATAAATTCAACGGCCTCCTGAGCGCTGCCAACGATTTTAACTGCCAGGGTGTAGTCACCATACTCAGTATCCCAGTCGCTGTCATCGGCAGGAACGCCTCTGCAGCCTAAAATAGCAAGAGCCTCGCTGTCGCAGCGCAGTTCGACATTATGCTTGTCTAGCAGCGGCACAGCTTTGCTTAAAAATTCCTCTGCGGCTTCCCGGTGGATAACCACACACTCAGCGGCATTACATACAGACGGGCGGGAGCACTTAGCATTCTCTAAAATAGCTGCACCCATATCAAGGTCTGCCTCACGGTCAATATACACATGGCAGACCCCCTCGCCGGTGCGGATCACCGGTACGCTGGCATTTTTGGCAACAGCCCTGATAAGTCCCGCGCCGCCTCTGGGGATCAGCACATCAATATACTTGTCCAGACGCATCAGCTCATTTACGGTTTCCCTGTCAGTGTCCTGTACTAAAGAGATGCTGTCTTCAGGTAGCCCTGCGCCCACGAGGACTTCTCTCATTATCTCCACTGCAGTACGGTTTGAGTGTATAGCCTCACTGCCGCCCCGCAGAACACAGGCGTTGCCGGATTTTAGGCAAAGTGCGGCGGCGTCTACGGTCACATTTGGTCTGGCCTCATATACCATAGCCACCACGCCCAGGGGTACCTTCCGCCTGCCTATAATAAGCCCGTTTGGCCTAGTCTCCATATGGTCTACCTCGCCAATGGGGTCGGGGAGGGCCGCGACTTGGCGCAGGCCGTCAACAACTCCGGCAATGCGCTCTGGTGTGAGTGCCAATCTATCCAACAGTGAGGAGCGCATACCTCCTTCTCTCGCTGCATTCAAATCCTGTTCATTTGCCATCAGCCAGCGCTTATGCTGTTTTGTCAGAGCTTCAGCCATAGCCTCCAAAACCATGTTTTTTTTGGCGGTCTCTGCAGCGGACAGTGTATAGGCTGCCCGCTTAGCTGCAGCACATTGAGCTTCAAGCTTTGTCATCAGTGGCACCTGCCTTTCCTTTTGCGATAAATCTTGTTCCAATATTCTCACCATCAACTATTCCATATAGTGCATCAGGCTGCCCGCCGTTTGCAATCACCATATCGCACCCGGCATCCATCGCTATCTTTGCCGCAGAGAGCTTAGTCGCCATCCCGCCGGTTCCCTGCCAGGTACCGGCGCCGCCCGCCATACCCAGTATATCCGGGGTTAGTTCAGCCACCTTGTGCAGAAGCACAGCCTGAGGGTTTGTGCGCGGGTCAGCGCTGTACAGACCGTCGATATCGCTGAGCAGCACCAGCAGGTCCGCACCACAGAGTGAAGCGACTATAGCCGAAAGGGTGTCATTGTCGCCCAGCACCTTGTGCCGCCCTGTCTCTATCTCTGCGGAAGACACAGAGTCGTTTTCATTTACAACAGGGATTACCCCAAGCTCCAGCAGCGCAGAGAAAGTCCTGCGCAGGTGCTCCGCCCGGGAAGGGTCCTCCACGTCCTCGCCGGTGAGCAGTATCTGTGCCATGGTACGGTTATACTCAGAAAAAAGCTTATCGTATATATGCATCATCCGGCACTGTCCCACTGCAGCGGCAGCCTGCTTCATCCTGAGAGATGACGGGCGTTCAGCCAGTCCGATACGGGCTGTGCCTACGGCTATGGCCCCTGATGTTACAAGTATCACCTCATGCCCGGCTCCAGACAGGTCACTGAGCACACGCACCAGACGTTCCATGCTCCGCAGTTCAAGACTGCCGGAGGTGTGGGTCAAAGTAGATGTTCCTACCTTGACGACTAGCCTCTTGATTTTCATTATATCCATTTCCCCAATCATTTCAAAGTGTTAGCATAATAAAGTATAGCAGATTTTCGTTCAAAAGGGAATGAGTAGAAGTAAAATAGAGCAGCCAAGCATATCCGGCTTGGCTGCTCTATTTTAGGCTATATTGACAATTTTCTCACTTATCCAGCAGCTCAAGCACGTCCGGGAAAGCCTCCAGGCTTCGGCGCAGTATGCCGTGCATATGGGCGATAGCGACGCCATAGTTCACTATGGGCACACCGGCCTTTTTAGCTCGGGCTACCCGGCTTTTCATCTCCGCTTCATTGAGCATACAGCCGCCGCAGTGTACCACCAGCTTATAGTCCTTTGGGTCCTCTGGAAACTCCCCTCCGGAGGTGAAGGTGTACGCGGGCTTTACGCCAGTAAACTTCTCTATCCAGCCCGGCAGCTTCACAGTGCCGATATCCCCGCACTGACGATGGTGGGTGCAGCCCTCGGAGATAAGCACCGGGTCGCCGTCCTTTAACCGCGATAGCTGTACCGCACCATGCACTAAAATGGGCAGGCTGCCTTTATATCTGGCGAACAGTATGGAGAAGGAGGTGAGAAGTATATCCTTTGGCGTGACTTTGGCGACCTTCTGAAAGGCCTGTGAATCGGTTATCACAATTCTCGGCCTCTTTGCAAGCATTCCAAGAGTTGCAGCCAACTCATCAGTCTGACAGGTGACAAAAGCACAGTGTGCATCGAGAATATCCCGCATGGTCTGCTGCTGAGGGAGAATCAGCCGACCCTTGGGCGCGGCAGCATCTATAGGCGTCACCAGCACTGCCAGGTCCCCGGGGCTCAGCAGGTCGGCTACAATACGGCGCTTGTTGCCAGTTTTGCCGGCAAAGGTCCCAAGCTTTTCTTTGAGAGCAGTTACGCCGTCACCTGTCTTTGCGCTCACATACAATGAGTCTTCGCCAAGCTGTGTGTGCTCTGGCAGAAGGTCAGCTTTATTGTACGCAATGCAGTAGGGGAGGCTTCTTTCTTTGAACAGCATCAGCAGCTCCTTATCAAGCTCGCTAAGCCCCTGCAACGCGTCCACCACCAGTACGGCGATGTCGGTCTTAGCCAATATCTGCCGTGACTTCTCTACACGCAGCTTGCCAAGCTCACCCTCGTCGTCCAGCCCTGGGGTATCAATTATCACGACCGGGCCTATAGGCAGCAGCTCCATAGCTTTCTGCACAGGGTCAGTAGTGGTGCCCTTTACATCGGACACCACCGCCAGCTGCTGGCCGGTCACGGCGTTCACAAGGCTGGACTTCCCGGCGTTGCGCATACCGAAAAAGGCGATATGGGGGCGCTCCGACGATACGGTATCATTCAGGCTCATAGTCATTCTCTCCCTTCATCTGATATGTCGACATACAACTCCGTGTATCCACACTTCGGACATACGGCACAGCAAAGCTTTCCTACCGATTTTGGGAAAAGCGCTTTGGGTTCCGCAGCCACAATACGCCAGTGGCTGTCCGAACTGTAGAGGGCTAAATTCTCCTGCATGACGGTTTCGCAGCGCAGACATTTTCTCACGATCTTCACCCCTCACTTCCAAAATTCCAACAGCTTCTCATCAATAACGGCGATCTTTTCCCTGCCCTTGACCTTGCCATAAAGAGCCAACTTTTCGATCTCCTCCCGGTCAGTCCGGCTCTTTTCAATGACTTCCAGACACTCGCGGGGCAGAGTAACGCCGTATATCCCGCCGTACTCGTAGTGCCACTGGGGGTCAAAGTAGTCGGGGGCCATCTTGCAGTGCATGAGCCCGATAAAGGTCCAACTGAGCCCCGAAAGTCCCAGCTCCTCCAGACATTCCCGGTCGATGCACTCTCTCAAGCTCTCGCCGTCCTCCCGGCAGCCGCCGAATATCTCCCAGTCCTGCCGCCACTTGTTCCAGCCCATAAGATAGTCGTCTCCCAGCCTCACCACGCCAAGGCAGCAGTTTATGGGGCTGTAAAGCTTCGCGGCCTCGTCCTCGGCCACTGTGACCATCTCAAGCAGCTCGCTGCCGTTATCGGTTTTTACAAGCATATCAGAACCTGAAATCCCTTCTGTTGGAGTTTTTGATATCTTTAATGTTCTGCTCCGCTATCTCCCGGACCTTGTCCTTGGGTATCCGTTTAAGCTCATCCTCGACCATCCTATAGCCCACCTCTTTGGTCTCGGGGCTGGCATAGTCCTCCATGTACTCCGAGAGGGTCATCAGGGCGTTGGGGTGGCAGCAGTTGAGTATCTGGCCGTTCTTGCAAAGGCTCATGAAGCGGTCGCCGGTGCGGCCCTCCCGATAGCAGGCGGTGCAGAAGGAGGGTATATGGCCGTTCTCCATCAGCCAGCGGACAACCTCGTCCAGGGTGCGCTGGTCGGACACGTCGAACTGCTCGGTGTCGTGGGGGCGCTCCTCCTGGGTGTAGCCGCCCACAGAGGTGCGGGAGCCGCCGCTGACCTGGGAGATGCCCAGGCGCAGAAGCTTCGAGCGCACGGCCTCGGTCTCCCGGGTAGAGATTATCATGCCGGTATAGGGCACCGCAAGGCGTATGCAGGCGGTGATATGGGCAAAGATCTCGTCGTCGATGCCGTTGTCGAACTGGTCGGGGTCGATGTCATCGGCCCGCTTTAAACGGGGCACGCTTATGGTGTGGGGGCCCACGCCGTGGACGGCCTCCAGGTGCTCGGCGTGCATAATAAGCCCCGCAAATTCGTACTTATAGAGCTCCAGCCCGAACAGCACCCCCAGACCCACGTCGTCAATGCCGCCCTCCATGGCCCGGTCCATGGCCTCGGTGTGGTAGTCATAGTTATGCTTGGGGCCGGTGGGGTGCAGCTGCTCATAGGACTTCTTGTGGTAGGTCTCCTGGAACAGGATATAGGTGCCGATACCGGCCTCCTTCAGCTTGCGGTAATTCTCAACGGTGGTGGCAGCGATATTTACGTTCACCCGGCGGATATCGCCGTTTTTGTGGTGGACGCTGTAAATGGTCTTGATGCAGTCCAGAATATACTCGATTGGATTATTGACCGGGTCCTCTCCGGCCTCTATAGCCAGCCGCTTGTGCCCCATATCCTGTAAGGCTATGACCTCGGCCTCGACCTCCTCCTGGGTGAGCTTCTTTCGGGGGATATGCTTGTTCACCGCGTGATAGGGGCAGTATACGCAGCCGTTGACGCAGTAGTTTGAGAGATACAGCGGCGCGAAGATGACTATGCGGTTGCCGTAAAAGGCCAGCTTTATTTCCTCGGCGATCTCGTACATCTTCTCGATCTTCTCCGGGATATCGCAGGCCAGCAGCACCGAGGCCTCCCGGTGGGTAAGTCCCGAGCAGACGCAGCCGGTCTCGGTCTTTTGGGGCCGGGCTTTCTCGAGAATCTGGTCAATGAGCTCCACGTTGCGCTTGTTCTCCTCGGCATAGCGGAGGGTTTCCTGTATTTCTTCATCATTGATGAACTCCTCCGCGTGCAGGGATCTGGGGTCGTACTTTGCCATCTTGCATTACTCCTTTTCTTTGGGGCAGATTTCTCTTAGCCTCAGATTAAAATATTTTAAAAGCTTACATTTAAAGCCTATGGCTTTTGGGCAACTACACAGTACCAGGGTAAATCTTCAACGGGCGTTCGCTTTGTATCGACATGGGAGGGGTAAGGCAGCAACTGTATGTCACTATAGCCCATGGCCTTGAGCTTTCCTAAAAACAGGTCTCGCTTTATTGGAAAATAGTGCTCCTCAAAGACCTCCATCTGGACATACCTCTGGTCTTTTTCAAACAAATACATAATGTTAAAGGTGATCGTGCCGTCGCTGTTATAATCCCATATCTGGGTCAGATTGACACGCGTGTCGCCGTCAAAGAAGGGCGCGTATGGGAAAAAGCGCTTTCTGTCCGTAAGTATCTTGTCCCAGTTGCGTATCTCAAAGTAGAGATACCCGCCGGGCTTTATCAGGGAATCCATCTGCTCGAGAGTTTTTAGAACATCCTCGTTGCTGACGTAGGGCAGGGAGTTCCCTGTGCTGGCGACGCAGTCAAAAGCGCCGTCAAAATTGTCCGCGACATTCCGGAAATCGCAGCATTTCAGCTCAATATCAAAGCCCCTCGCCTCGGCCTTTTTCCTGCAATTTGCAAGCATATTTTCGCTCAGGTCGGACCCGGAAAGCCCCACCCCAAGCTCCGCCAGGGGCAGTGTCGCGCTGCCCGAGCCGATGCTCACGTCCAGCAGGGAGCGGAGGTCTCTGCCGCTGAGAATATGCTCCCAGTGGGTTTTGAAAACCTTGTACCTATCTTCGCTTTCGATAAGGTCGTAGATTTCTGCCCTGTCATACAGTTTGCCCATCTTTATACCTCCCTGCCTGCAAATCACAGGCAAAAATCATGTGCTTTCCCTCAGATTTCAGCCGTATATCTGGGTATTTCTCAAGCAGCTTAATACTGGCAAGATTTTCCCTGTCCACGTCAAACATGACCTCCCGGACTGCTAACCCGCCCAGATACTTCAGCATTGCGCCCATAGCCGCGAGGGCAATCCCTTTCCGGCGGAACCTGGAGGATATCCAGTAGTACATATAGATAGAATTTTCGCCGGGGGAGTAGTCATAAAGCCCGAATCTGCCGCAGGGGACACCGCGGTAAAAAACAACTATTGCATCGTCATAGGGCGGCTTTCGATTATCGAGATAGTGGTAGTCGTTTTGTATGCTGTAATCAGCGTCGAAGCCGAACCATCGGTTCAATTCCCGGATATCTTCCATAAACAGTGGGTAAAGCGCTTCTGTGGTTTCTTTTGTAATGGATTCCAGACGGATATCGGGATTCACTATAAGCTTCATATTGACAGTCATTTTTGACGCCTCACATCCCCCCGCGACGTCACAATATGATACCCCACCGACTCCATCCTGGCGCTCAGGCAGTCCTTGCACTGGGCCGACTCCTCGCCTGTACATATTTTATTATCGTAAAGCTCATACTTTTTACGTACCGACACCGGCGACAGGTTGGGCATTACCACGTTCGCTCCTGCCTTTATGCCCATCTCACGTCCCTCGGGATGAATGGTGCCAAGGGCGGTGGTGGCGGGCAGAAGGACAGGGGGGTGTATGAGCCGGATAATTGAGAGAAGATAGCAGGTCAGCTCCACCGTGCCGGGGGGGTGGTCCCGGAAGGGTGTGTCCTTATGGGGGACGAAGGGGCCGATGCCGCACATATCCGGCTTGAACTCCTCGATAAACTTTAAATCCTTCGCAAGAGTATTGCTCGTCTGGTTTGGCGAGCCCACCATAAACCCGCAGCCCACCTGATAGCCCAGGTCCCGCAGGTCCCGAAGGCAGCGCATACGGTTCTCAAAGGACATATCATTTGGGTGCAGGCTCTCGTAATGGGCCTTATCCGCCGTCTCGTGGCGCAGGAGATACCGGTCCGCCCCGGACCGGCGAAGAAGCTCATAGCTCTCGCGGCTGCGCTCGCCCATGGAGAGAGTCACGGCGCAGTCAGGATATTTTGACTTGAGCTCACTGACTATATCGCACAGCACATTGTCAGTATAGTACGGGTCCTCGCCCCCCTGGAGCACGAAGGTGCGGAAGCCCAGCCTATAGCCCTCGGCGGCGCAGTCCGTTATCTGCTCCTTGGTAAGCCGGTAGCGGTCGCAGTTCTTGTTGCTTCTTCTTATTCCGCAGTAAAGGCAGTCGTTTTTACAGATATTGCTTATCTCAATAAGCCCCCGGACGTATACATCGTTTCCGTATATAGCCTTGCGCGCCGCCACGGCTTTTTGGGCAAGGAGGGCGGCGGTCTCCGGGGTGCGGGCCTCTATCAGCTCCGCGTACTGCTCCAGGCTGAGGCTGTGGTTGTCGGCCAAAGCGTTTATAAGTGAAAGAATATGCTCATTCATGGCCGGTCACCCCTGAGAGGGCCGTCTTGACGCTGACCCCATGCAGGTTGCCTATTTTGCCCGCCATGCTGGAAATAGTGTCCTTCGGCGCGTCCAGGGCAATGCTGATAATGCTGATGTTCCGGGCCCGGTATGGAAGCCCCATGCGGCCGATTATATACTCGCCGTACTCGTGCAAAATGCCGTTGAGTTTTTCAACTGTCTCCGGCTCCTCGACTATTATGCTTATGACAGCCACCCGTGTCTCCATGGTATACCTCCGTTTATTGGCATAAGGAAAGCCGTACCTCAAAAAAGGCACGGCGAAGCAAAGCACAGTATATGCCGCACCTTTCACGCAGGACCGCCGCCCTTTGGGTCAGGTATCGAATCTGAGCTTATTATACCCGCATAGGCGGGGAAAGTCAAGTAAAACAATTTGCCAGCCGGGATTTATGCGTCCTCCCATCAAATCACTTGCAGTTTTCCTTTTTTTATGATAAAATACATTGATTACATTTTATAGTGAAATAAATTCGGAGAGAGGACGCTGCTTGATGAACGAGGATATGACCGCATATATTTCCAGCGTGGGCGAGCTTATGCGTGTCCGGGCCGGAGGAGCGCCCTTGGCATATGTGCGCACCTACGGCTGTCAGCAGAACGTGGCGGACGGGGAGAAGATAAAGGGCCTGCTCTATGAGATGGGCTTTGGGTTTACGGACTCCGACAGTGAGGCGGACCTGATAATCTTCAACACCTGCGCCGTCCGGGAGCACGCCGAGGACAGGGTGTTCGGCAACGTGGGGGCGCTGAAGAACCTGAAGCGCCGCAAACCGGGGCTCATTATCGGGGTCTGCGGCTGCATGACCGAGCAGCCAGAGGTGGCAAAGCGCCTGCAAAAGACCTTCCCCTTTGTGAACTTGGTTTTCGGCACCCATGTGCTGCACCGGCTGCCGGAGATGCTCTATGAGGTCCTGTCCGAGTCCCAGCGCGTCCTGCTCCTGGGCCATGAGGAGAAGACTATTCGTGAGGACGTTCCCATACGGCGGGACGGAAAATCAAGGGCCTGGGTCACGGCCATGTACGGCTGCGACAACTTCTGCTCCTACTGTATCGTGCCCTATGTGCGGGGCCGGGAGAAGAGCCGCAGGCCTGACGATATCTACAGCGAGTGCAGGACTCTGGTGGAGTCCGGGTATAAAGAAATAACCCTGCTGGGCCAGAACGTGAACTCTTACGGCAAGGGGCTTTCGGAGAAGATAAACTTTGCCGGACTTCTCTCGAGGCTTGACAGCATTGACGGCGACTTTCGCCTGCGCTTCATGACCTCCCACCCCAAGGACGCGTCCAAGGAGCTCTTTGACGCGATGGCGGGGAGTAAGCATATCCCGCACCATATACACCTGCCCTTTCAGTCAGGCAATGACCGGGTGCTTCGGGAGATGAACCGCAGGTACGACAGGGAGAAATACCTTTCACTGATAGAATATGCCAGGAGGGTTATGCCGGACGTGACGTTCACGTCGGACGTGATAGTGGGCTTTCCCGGCGAGACCTACGAGGAGTTTCAGGATACCCTGAGCCTTATCAGAGAGGTTGAGTTTGTGAACCTGTTTACCTTCATCTATTCCCCAAGGCCAGGCACTAAAGCGGCGGGGAGGCCCGACCCGGTGCCACACGAGGAGAAAACCAAGTGGTTTGCGGAGCTTTTGAAGGTGCAGGAGGAAATAGCCGTAAACAACTGCAAAAAGCTGGTGGGCAGCCGCCAGCGTGTGCTGGTCGAGGACCGTGACGGCAAGAGCGGCCTGCTCTCCGGCAGGACCCAGGGGAGCCTTGTGGTGCTGTTTTCGGGGGACGACAGCTTGGTGGGAGAGTTCGCCGATGTTGAGGTCACCGGGGCAAAGGGCTGGAGCTTGCATGGCCGGCAGGTAAACGGAAAAGGAGATGGATCCCTTTGGGTAAAGTGATTTTATTTATATCTTGCATGATATGCGGAGCTATTTTTCTGGGCATTGGCGTATATGCTGCAAAAAGAAAGACCCCGATGAATTTTTGGTCCGGCGTGGATATCCCCAGCGAGAGCATTACCAACATCCCCGCATATAACCGGGCCGTGAGCAGGCTTTGGGGCAGCTACAGCGCGGTGTGGTTCGTCTCAGGCTTTGCCGGACTGTGGCGGCCGGAGGCGGCGACAGTTCTGATGTGCGTGCTGGGAGCGGCTGGTGCGGTGGTGCTGGTGCTGATCTATAAGCGGATAGAGAAAAAATACAAGGTAAAGTGAGGGGAACTGTGAACTATACCATACAGGAGGAGCGCCTGAAGGCCGGGGAGTTTTATGAAAAGCTGGGCATGACAAGGCCAAAGGACGTTATGGTTTATGACAAGATTTACTGGACAGAATTTACTGTAGAATAATATAAAAAACTTTTGGAGGTAATTTCAATGGACATCATCGAGCTGACAAGAGAGCTGGGCCGCGCCATACAGGCTGACCCGAGGTTTGTGGAGATGCAGCTGGCCCGACAGGCAAGTGACGAGGACCAGGAACTACAGGACGCCATAGGAGAGTTCAACCTAAAGCGCATGGCTATCAGCAATGAGGCTGCAAAGCCCGACAGAAACGACGAAACTATGCAGAGGCTAAATAAGGAGCTGCGCGAGGCCTATGCCAAGATAATGGCAAACGAGCATATGTCGCGGTATGACGCGGCAAAAACGGAGTTTGACGCTATGTTCCAGAGGGTCAAGGGGATATTGGATTTATGCGCCGAGGGAGGCGATCCGGAGACCTGCGACTATGACGCTGCCAGCTGCAGCGGCGACTGTGCAAGCTGCGGGGGTGGCTGCCACTAACGGACAGTTTTATGGGAAAATGAACTGAAAAGGGGGCTCGGGCATGGCGGACTTTTCTCCCATGATGAAGCAATATTTTGAGGCAAAAAAAGAGAATCCAGATTCCATTCTGTTTTTTAGGCTGGGGGACTTTTATGAGATGTTTTTTAACGACGCCAAAACTGTCTCCCAAGAGCTGGACCTGACTCTAACAGGCAGGGACTGCGGACAGGGGGAGAGAGCCCCCATGTGCGGCATACCATTCCACAGCGCAGAGGGCTATATCACTAAGTTGCTTTCCAAGGGTTATAGGGTCACCATTTGTGACCAGGTTGAGGACCCTAAGGCGGTGAAGGGCCTTGTGAAGCGCGAGGTAGTGCGGGTCATCACCCCGGGCACTGTCCTGGAAGGGAGTATGCTTGACGAATCCCGGAATAACTATATCTGTTCTGTCTGCCGCAGTGAGGGTGGCGCCGGGTTGTGCTTTGCGGATGTGTCAACAGGTGAGCTCCATGTGGGCCAGATCGAGCCCATAGACGATACCAGGGAGCTTATAAGAGAGCTAATAAACCGCATAAGCAGGTTTTCTCCCAGGGAAATTCTGACAGACTCTAGGGTCATGGAACTGGCAGAGCTGGCTGATTTTTTCCGCGATAAACTCCAGGCATCGGTACAATGCCAGAACGACGAGGCGTATCTTTTGCTTCGGGCAGAGGAAACTGTATCAAAGCAGTTTGGTGGTAAGAGCCTAGATGAGCTTGGGCTGGCCAACAGGCCTATGGCCGTAATGTCCCTGGGCGCACTTCTGGACTATCTTGGCCGCACGCAGATAACCGGCATGGAGCGGCTGACCGAAATAGAGCTTGAGTCTAATTCAGCATACATGACACTTGATTTGAACACTGTACGCAATCTTGAGCTTATAGAGACTATGCGAAACAAGGAGCGCAAGGGTTCCCTATTATGGGTGCTGGACCGCACCAAGACCCCGATGGGCAAGCGGCTCATACGCGCGTGGCTTGAGCGCCCTCTGATGAGCCCGGCAAAGATAACCCTGAGACTTAATGCTGTGGAAGAGCTGGTGAATGACAGGCAGCTTCTTGACGAGCTGATAGAGCAGCTAACGGGTATACACGACCTGGAGCGCATCATGACTCGGATAGTGTACGGTTCGGCCAATGGGCGCGAGTTGCGGGCGCTCTGTGCCGCTCTGCAAAAGCTGCCGGGGCTTAAATATGTTTTGGACCGGTGTGAAGCTACAATGCTCTGCGGGCTGAATGGACAGATAGACAGCCTTGATGATGTATCTGGGCTTATTGACAAAGCCATAGACGAGAACCCGCCATTTACTATCCGGGAGGGCGGGGTTATCAAGAAGGGCTTCAATGCCCAGCTGGACGAGATAAGGAGTGATATGACAGGGGGCAAGAGCCTTATCGCCTCTGTGGAGGCCCGGGAGAGGGAGCGTACAGGTATACCAAAGCTAAAGGTCGGCTATAATAAGGTGTTTGGCTATTACATAGAGATAACTAACTCTTACAAGGATCAGGTGCCAGAAGACTATATACGCAAGCAGACCCTTACAGGCAGCGAGCGGTATATCACTCCGGAACTTAAAGAGCTTGAAAATAGGATACTGGGAGCTCATGACCGCTCGATCGAGATGGAGAGCAAAATCTTTGAGGATATTCGCCGCAGTGTGGCGGGTGAGCTGAATCGTATCCAACAGAGCGCAAAGGCTGTGGCTGCACTTGATGTGCTGGCGTCCTTCGCAATCGTTTCGGTTAAAAACGACTACACCAGGCCAACGGTAAACGTCAGCGGAAAGCTGTATCTGAAGGACTGCCGTCATCCTGTGGTAGAGGCATTGCTGCATGACATGCCGTTTGTGCCGAATGATGTGGATATGGACATGAACGACACCAGGGTGGCTGTTATAACCGGGCCAAATATGGCGGGAAAATCTACCTTTATGCGTCAGACGGCTATTATAGCCATCATGGCGCAAATAGGCTGTTTTGTTCCAGCAGCTGTAGCAGAGCTTGGAATTGTGGACGGCATATATACCCGTGTGGGTGCCTCGGACGACCTGTCTGCGGGGCAGTCCACATTTATGATAGAAATGAGTGAGGTAGCCGACATATTGCGCAATGCCACGCCAGGAAGCCTAATAATATTCGATGAAATAGGCCGGGGCACATCAACCTTTGACGGCATGAGCATAGCTCGCGCCGTCTTGGAGTTTGTCCATGACCCCAAGCTTGTTGGGGCAAAGACATTGTTCGCCACGCATTATCACGAGCTGACTGAGATGGAGAGCCTGCTGCCTGGTGTGAAAAATTTTAACATCGCGGTAAAGAAACGCGGAGACGATATCACCTTCCTGCGTCGAATAGTTCGCGGCGGCGCCGACGACAGCTTCGGCATTGAGGTGGCAAAGCTGGCCGGGGTTCCGGACAAGGTGATAAAGAGGGCAAAGCAGGTGTTAAACGATTTGGAGAGCTCCAGCGGCGAGGTGACTGCCCGCAGGTCTGCCCTTCGGCGCAGAGAGGAACCTGTGCAGCTGACTATCGACAGCACCGACGGCCATGTGCTGCAGAAGCTTCGAGAAATGGATGTGAACGCCATGACTCCCATGCAGTGCATGAATATGCTGTTTGAGCTTAACAGTATGCTTAAAAGCTAATATGGCAATATAAAGGAGTTCTTATGAAAAACTATCAGGATATAAACGCCGAAACTATCGACAGGTGGGTAGAAGAGGGCTGGGAGTGGGGCAAGGCTATCTCTCATGAGGAATATGTGAACGCATGTAAGGGACAGTGGGATGTCCTCCTGACGCCAACAAAGCCGGTACCGAAGGAGTGGTTCGGCAATTTGAATGGTAAGCGCCTGCTGGGGCTTGCCAGCGGAGGCGGGCAGCAGATGCCTATTTTCACCGCGGCCGGAGCAGTATGTACGGTGCTGGACTATTCGCCAAAGCAGCTTGAAAGTGAGCGCATGGTAGCGGACCGTGAGGGGTACGACATAAATATCCTTCGCGGTGATATGACTAAGCCCCTGCCTTTTGAAGATGATAGCTTTGACCTGATATTTCATCCGGTCTCTAACTGCTATGTACAGGAGGTTAAGCCCATATTTAAAGAGTGTTATCGGGTATTGAAGATCGGTGGAGTCCTGATTTGCGGGCTGGATAACGGAATAAATTTTCTCTTTGTGAACGAGGACGACCGCTCCGAGCTATGTGTCTTTCCCTTTGACCCGTTGAAAAATCCGGAGCAGCGGGCTCAGCTGGAAAAAGACGACGATGGAATGCAGTTCTCCCATACTATGGAGGAACAGATAGGAGGCCAGTTGGAAGCCGGTTTCCGTCTGACGCACCTATATGAAGATACCAACGGTGCAGGAACGCTTCATGAGCACAATATCCCATGCTTTCTTGCGACAAGAGCAATAAAGGAGTAATGAGATGGAGACAGATATCCAACGTATAGACAGGTATGATGACGAGAGGTTTTCTCAAAATGTGCTGTATCAGCACGGGGCTTTTTTAGTGAACGGCAAGCCTTACGAGATAGAGGTTATTGACAGGAGCTCGGCAGTAGTGCGTGGGGAAGATACTAGTCTCTATTCTGAGCTTATTGATATGTTCAGATTTTATGCAGGCCATATCACTCGTTTTGTTGACAAGAATGGAACAAGGCTGCTGGAGCTCCCGCCGGTAGACATATTCATGGTTGGGCTTGACAAAATACAACCCTCTCAGTTCTATGTGGACGAGTCCAAGCTGGCGGCAGTCAAAACATTCATCCATAGACCAGAGGACATAGTCATACCAGTTATATCAGATGGCAACAGATCCATCTCACTGGATGGACATACAAGACTTGCGGCGGCTATGGATTTCGGATATAAAGAAGTTTGCGCGTTTATTAGCGAAGACTCTGGGTATATACACGGATTTGTGTCGGAGGCGAGAAAGCGCGGGATTGGTACTCCATATGACATGAAACGTGTGAGCCACGATGAGTATGAAGTGCTTTGGGACAAATTTTGCGACGACTATTTTGAGAAGGAAAAGCAAATATGACAAGATATGCCACAGAAAGCGACTTTGATACTCTTATATCTTTGGACCACCATATTTCTCCAGCTGAACTAAAAAACGCTATCGAATCACAGAAAATCATTGTAGCAGAGGACAGCGGCGGCCTTGCTGGATGGTTGAGGTATAGCCTTTTCTGGGGCAATATACCTTTTATGAACATGCTCTATATGTTAGATGGGAAACGAGGACAAGGCCAGGGCAGTAAATTAGTGGAACATTGGGAATCTGAGATGAAGCGTATGGGCTATGAGGCGGTACTGACCTCAACACTGAGCAGTGAGCGCGCCCAGTTCTTCTACCGAAAGCATGGCTATGTGGACTGCGGGTCCATTCTTCTGCCGGGAGAGCCGTTAGAGATAATTTTGCGCAAGAGTCTTTAAATGCTGTAGGGGAGGTGCAAAATGCCGAAAATTCATGTGCTGGAGAAGCAGGTCGCGGAGCTTATTGCCGCCGGTGAGGTGGTGGAGAGACCGTCTGCTGTGATAAAGGAGCTGGTAGAGAACTCTGTAGACGCAGGAGCTACAGTTATCACCGTGGAGATACGCCGTGGCGGTGTTACATATATGCGGGTCACAGATAACGGCTGTGGCATATCAGCGGAGGACGTGCCTGTGGCCTTCCTTCGCCACGCTACCAGTAAGGTGTCTGGGCAGGAGGATCTGGATGCTATTGGCACCCTGGGATTTAGGGGGGAGGCTCTGGCGTCTATCTCTGCCGTATCACACGTGGAACTGTTCACCAGGGCTGATGGCCAGGAGGTTGGCGTTAGATATGCCTGCGGCGGCGATGAGGAGCCGCTACTTACAGAGGCTGGCTGTCCCCAGGGAACAACTATTGTGGTGCGGGATCTGTTTTTTAATACTCCGGCACGGATGAAATTTTTGAAAAAAGATGTGACAGAGGGAAACTCTGTGGCTGGGATTCTGGACAAGCTGGCGATGTCACATCCTGAGATATCAATACGCTTTATCCGAGACGGAAGGGAACAGCTTCACAGCCCCGGTGACAGTAAGCTGTCTTCTGCGGTGTACGCGGTCTGCGGAAAGGAGTTCGCTTCAACGCTAATACCTGTAGACTACCTTCTGGGCCATGTTAAAGTACACGGCTTTATCAGCACTCCCGCTGGCTGCCGGCCCAACCGCAGTATGCAGAATTTCTTCATAAACGGGCGGTTTATACGCAGCCGTACAGCTATGGCGGCGCTGGAGGAGGCATATAAGGGTTCTGTCATGGCAGGAAAATTCCCCGCATGTGTGATGCATATGCAGGTAGCATGTGAGGCGGTGGACGTGAACGTGCACCCCGCTAAGCTTGAAGTGCGGTTTGTGAATGAGCGGCCTATATTTGACGCTGTATACCATGGTGTGCGCTCGGCCTTGAATACAGGCGACCGTCCAAAGATTATGGAATTGAAAAAACCATCACCATACGCTCCTGTGTTAGAAAAAAAGGAACAGTTAACATTAAATGAGCCCATAAGCTTTGATCAGCCACTTTTCCTGCATGATAGCGGGGCACAGCAGCGGAAGGAGCCGGAGCTTCCTAAGGCTATTAAGCAGGCGATCGATACGGTACCAAAGCCGGTATTTAGGCCAAACCAGCCGAACTTGGATATAGCACCACCTCAAAAAGCCGTACCAAAACCAGCATTGGTACAGGAGCCAAAGCCGGTCATGATTCAAATGCCAGAGCCTGAGAAACCGCCAGAGGAGAAGCCAAGGCAAATTCTCAGTGACTTTTCATCGCGTATATTAGGAGAAGCATTTGGCACCTATATTATAGTGGAGTACAGCAAAGACCAGCTAATGTTCATTGACAAGCATGCAGCTCATGAACGGCTGCTGTATGAGAGGCTAAAGGCCAGCCGCAGCGGCTGCGAGGCGCAGGCCCTTCTGGAGCCGGTGACTGTAGATCTGGATATGGAGGAATACACCGCCGTGATAGCACATGAGCAGGAGCTTTCTAGGGCTGGGTTTGAAGTATCTGATTTTGGGGCTGGTACGGTTTTAGTACGCACGGCTCCGCTGCTGCTGGAGGGTCAGGACGCTGCGTCGGCAGTGATGGAGATAGCTGGATACTTGGCAAGCTTCAAAACTGAGATCACTACAGAGCATATGGACTGGGTCTATCACAACGTGGCCTGCAGGGCTGCAATAAAAGCTGGGGACCACACCAGCCGTCAGGAGCTTATTTCGCTGGCGGTAGAGCTGGAGTGCAACCCGCAGGTGCGTTACTGTCCTCACGGAAGGCCGGTATATATCCTGTTGGGACGGCGTGAGATCGAGAAACAATTCGGGAGAGTATAATGAAGCAGATGGTAGTTGCGATAACAGGCCCCACGGCAACAGGAAAAACAGCGCTTGGCATTGCTCTTGCCAGAGAGTTGGACGGAGAGGTTGTCTCTTGTGACTCTATGCAGGTGTATAAGGACCTTGCGGTTGGCACCGCCCAGCCTGACGCAGAGGAGCTTACCCAGGCGAGACACCATCTTATAGGGTTTCTTGATTGGGACAAGTCGTTCAGTGTCTCGGATTATGTAAAGCTGGCGGGAGAGACCATATCCGACATACACCGGCGGGGTAAGCTACCAATATTGGTAGGCGGCACGGGGCTATACGCCCGGTCACTGCTCAGGGGCTTTACGTTTAAGGACGAGTGCAGGGATGACGCGCTGCGGGACAAGCTGTATACCGAAGCCCAAGAGCTTGGGCCGGAGAAAATGCACAAAAAATTAAGCTTAATGGACCCGGTTTCAGCCCAGGAGATACACCCAAATAATGTTAAGAGGGTATTGCGCGCCATTGAGTATTGTATGTTATCCAGCGAGCCGTTTTCTCAGCAGACAGCAAGGTCGCGGCAAGCTGGATCGCCTTACAGATATATGATGTTCTGTCCGGTATTTCGTGACAGACATGAGCTTTATAGGCGTATAGATATCAGAGTGGAAAGAATGCTAGAGAACGGACTGCTCCGTGAAGCTAAAAGGCTTTACAGCTTTTGTGAAAACAGTGTTAAGTACCCTACCGCGGCACAATCTATTGGGTATAAGGAGCTTTTTCCATACTTCAATGGTGAAATAAGCTTAGCAGAAGCGGTGGAAAATATCAAGCGCGAGAGCCGCCGTTACGCCAAGCGGCAGCTGACTTGGTTTTCCAGAGAGCCTGATATCCACTATCTGTATATGGATGAACTTTACAGCACGGATAATGCTCTAAAGGAGTGCATTGATATACTGGAAAGCCGCGGCCTTTACACCGACGCAGACCTTAATGAAGGAGGTAATGCTATTGAATAACAGAAAGCTCTATGCTGCCGCGATGATAATTATATCATTGCTTGTCATTGTCTCTGTGGCGTTCAGTGCGGTAAACCGGCGGGCGGATTCTTTCACAAATAATAACCTAATTACAGAGGAGGCTCTATACGGCGAGGTCGTAGACTCTATCCAGACACAGGGCTTTGCCATACGTATGGAGAGCGTTATAAATCCAAATTATACCGGCGTGCTGAACTATCGCGTGGCAAATGGGTCGCGCGTATCCAGCGGCGGGGTGATAGCAGACATATTCATGAGCGAAAGTGACGCTGCGGCGCAGAACATGGCAGACCGTATGGAGCGGGAAATACAGAGTCTATCTGCACTGTCCAGGCCCATGGACGCATATGTATCCGCAAGCACAGCTCTTGGGGAGCAGATTTACGATGATTTGAGCGATGTAATGCTGGACATACAGCAGGGTGATTTTTCAGGTGTGACCCAGACTAAGGAAGCGCTGCTGTTATCGCTCAGCCGCAAACAGGTGCTCTCTGGCCAGGAGAGCGCTGAGGATTATGCACAGCGGGTAAGTGAGCTTAAAAGGGAGAAGGATTCAATAACAAACGGCACAGGACAGTCTATGAACTCGATCAAGGCGCCTAAGGCAGGCTATTTTATCACCTATGCGGATGGCCTTGAAAGAGCAGTGTCTATTGATGAGGTGGAGAATTTAACGCCCAAGAAGCTTGAGCAGCTTCTTGCCGAGGAAAAGGGGGCGGTCTCTCAGCAGTGTATTGGCAAGATATGCGAAGATTTCAAGTGGTATATGGCCTGCTTATTTGACGACGAAGCCATGATAAAGTTTGAAGGTGTTGATGAGGTCACGCTGGACATCCCCTTTGCCAGCACAGCTACAATACCGGCAAAGGTAGTCGCGAGGAACCGGGACGCTGATTCCGGCAAGACTGCAGTGGTCTTCGAGTGTACCTATATGGACGCAGACCTTGCTACCGTGCGTAATGAAAATGTTCAAGTGAATGTGAAGACATATTCAGGTGTGCTTGTCAATGAGAAAGCACTGCGCTTTTTGGACATTGAGTACCAGGAAACTGACGAGAAAGACAACACTGTCACCAAGGTCAAGGAGAATGTCAAGGGAGTGTATGTGGTTTACGGCGGGCAGCTGGAATTTGTGCAGGTGTTTACGGAAAAGGATGTAAACGGCTATGCGGTCTGCAAGCTCGAGCTCAATGAAGACGAGCGGAAGAATCTGGTAACGGACCACACAATACGGCTATACGACAAGGTAGTAGTGGGAGGAGTTGATTTATATGACGGAAAAATCGTTCGCTGACCGTTTTGAGGCTTTTGACCGGAACTATCAGGAGATAAAGGAGCAGATAGCCCGGGCAGCGGAGCGTTCAGGCCGAAGGCCGGAAGACATCACCCTTTTGGCAGCTACAAAGACTGTGCCGGTTGAAGTGATAAACTATGCTATCTCAAAAGGTCTGACATGCCTTGGCGAAAACCGTGTACAGGAGTTTTTGGATAAGTACGACCGCCTTGACAAAGCCGGGTGCAACCTGCAGTTTATAGGACAGCTGCAGACAAACAAGGTAAAGTATCTGGTAGGTAAAGTGAACTGTATCCAGTCGGTAGACAGTGTGAAGCTGGCGGGGGAGATATCACGGCTATGTGTTAGAGCTGGCCTGACAATGGATGTGCTGGTAGAGGTGAACATCGGGCAGGAGGAGAATAAGGGCGGCGTTGACCCTGAGCATCTGGTGGAGTTTATCGATCAAATCCGAATTTTGCCGGGCATACACGTCAGTGGGCTCATGGCTATACCCCCAATATGTGGTGACAAAAAAAATCTTTGCCGCTATTTTTCTGCAATGGAGCAATATTATGTTGACATACAGGGGAAAAGCATGGATAATGTAGATATGGTCTGCCTTTCTATGGGGATGTCATCGGACTTCTCCGAGGCCATTGAGTGCGGCGCGACCATGGTTCGTGTAGGGTCATCTCTGTTTGGGGCAAGGTTGTAATCTTATAGGGAGGTTTTGTTGTATATGGCAGGGCTTATGGATAAGCTGCAAAAGATGTGGAATCCGCCTGAGGATGAGTATGAGTATGAGGAGTATCCAGAGGAGACGCAGACGGAAACGGAGGACACCCAGGACTACGGCTCAAGCCGCGAGGAGTCCCGGCGGGCCGCTCCGATTTCATCATTTTCATCGTTCTCCGGATACGCGCCTAAGGAGCCTGTGTCCCGGGATTTTTCTTCCAGGGAATACACACCCCGGGAGGCGAGTCCCGGGCGGGTGGTGAACATCAATGCTAAGACACAGCTTCAGGTGGTGGTGCGTAATCCGGTGTCATTTGGCGAGGAAGTACGTTCTATAGCCGACGAGCTGCTGCGCAGGCATACTGTGGTGCTCAATTTGGAGAAGACTGACAAGGAAACCTCCAGGCGTATTGTGGATTTTCTGAGCGGCGTTGCCTATGCCAATAACGGTAAAATCAAACGCATAGCCACCTCTACGTTTATCATCACGCCGTATACTGTTGACCTCACTGGCGACGACGTCCTGGACGAGCTGGAGAGCAATGGGCTGTACTTCTAAACTATGGACGGTCAAAGAGAATTGCTTTTGGCAAAGCTTCGGGACTGCCTTAGGACCGGTCAGCGCAGGCCATGCTATATTGGCTTTCTTGATGAAAGCGAGGCCGCATTTTGCCGTGACTTTCTCCGTAAAGAGCCTGCCGGGTATTTGCTCTGGGGCGGTTATGAGGAGGCGGAACGAGTCATGGCAGGCTTCTTTCCCGACTATATGGAGCCCTCTGCAGACAGTTTCCCGCTGACGGCGCTGACATTTAAGTATCGGATCGGGGACAAGCTGGGGCACAGGGATTTTCTTGGAGCATTTATGCAGCTTGGCATAGAACGCAGCGTTGTCGGCGATATTTTAGTGGGAGAGGGACACACGGTCGCCTTTATCCGTCAGGGGATGGAGAGGTACTTTTTAGATAATTTAAGGAAAATAGGGCGGGTGGGCGTAAAAACTGCGATTGGATATGAGGAGCCGCTTCCGTCTATCCGTGAGTATAAAGACATAAGCGGCATTGTGGCCTCAGAGAGGCTGGACTGCATTGTGGCGCTCTTGTGCCGCACCAGCCGTGAAAAGGCCGCAAGGCTTATAACATCAGGGTCGGTCATGGTGGACCATCAGGAGGTCCTCGGCGTAGACCGGCGGCTGGATGAGGGCGATGTGATCTCCGTTAGGGGACATGGGAAGTTTGTATTGGATTCTTTCGGGCCGTTGACCGGAAAGGGAAGGCTGACAGTAAAATGCAGGAAATATCAATAGGGGAGGAACATCCAAGATGCTGACGGTAAAGGAAATAAATGAGGTGAGCTTCGGAAAGGCTGGCTTCTCGGGTTATAAGCCGGAGGACGTGGATAATTTCATCGACCAGGTAGCCGCGTCTTTCCAGGAGCTCCTTGGACAGAGGGACACGGCAGTAAAGCAGACCGAGGAGCTGGCAGCGCTAAATTCAGAGCTGGCGGCGAAAAATGCGGACTGCCAGCGCAAACTCTCTGTCTTGGCCCAAAAGGTCGAAGCTTACCGTGCAGATGAGGATGGCATTAAAGAAGTGGTTTTAAGCGCCCATCATATGTCCAAGGCGCTGATGAAGGAGGCCGAACAAAAGGCCGCAGATATAGTGCGGGAAGCCCGCGCCCAGGCAGATGCCAAGCTGCTTGAGGCCAATGAGGAAGCCCGCAGAATCAGGCAGAGTGCCGAGAATGATGTAGCCAAGTCTGCTAAGGAGTATGCGAGGTTGGCAGATACCAAGAAGACGGAGCTAGAAGAGATGAAGAAACAGGTGACGGCTTTCCGTTCGTCCCTCTTAGAGATGTATAAAAAGCATTTGGAGTGCATTGAGCATATCCCCGCGTTCAAGCAGAAAGATGAGCCTGATGAAGTTAAGCCGCTGGCTGTTTCGGAGCCTGTAAAAGCTCCCGAGCCCTCTTTGGAGCCGCCTGTAAAAACTGCTGAGCCTGAGTTTTTTTCAGAGCCGGAGCCGCAGGAAGAGGTATACTCTGCTGAACAAGGACCCGAGATAGAGCCTCAGCCTCAGCCTCAGACGGAGCCTGAGCTGGAGCCGGTACAGCCGAAACAGGAGTACAGAGAGACACATACACCCAGACATGCCCAGCAGCCGCCAAGGGCTGCAAGGGAAAAGTTTTCTGTGCAGCAGCCCCAGGGTCCTCAGCCAGTCCAGAAACCGGCGGCTAGGCCTAGCACTCCCAGCCGCCGCCAAGAACAGCCACAGGCCCGTACTCTAAACGACACGTATAACTATGTCCAGGAGCAGCTGCAGCCTTCGCGCCTGCCTGAAAGCTACTTGGATGACAACGATTTAACGTCAATAGGCATAGACCTGAACGCCCATACCGATATCCCAGAGGCCCTGCGCCGGGAAAAAAGCAATAATTACAGCAACCTCCCTTTTGGGGACGGCGTGGAGGTGGATGGCAGGAAACGCAGACGCTGACAAGTCTTAGCATCCAGGAGGAGTATGAATTGAGCAGAAAAGCGGTAAAAATAACGGTTTTGGTCGTGGCGGCGATACTTATTGCCATAGACCAGATCACAAAATTTTGGGCAGTAACTCTTCTGCGGGACGGTGTTGGCGGTACGTCTGTTACCGTGATCCCCGGGCTCCTGAAATTTGACTATCTGGAGAACGCCGCCGCTGCCATGGGAATGTTTGACGGAATGATATACCTAGTCATGATTATGAGCGCGGCAGTCTCAATAGCAATTATTGTCGTGGGATTTCTATACAAAAACCACACTTGGGCAAGCTATACCTCTATGGCGCTGTTGCTTGCGGGAGGAATAGGGAACCTGATAGACCGCCTAATAAATGTGAATCCTAACGGTGACCGCGTGGTTGTTGATTTTATCCATATTGAATTTTTTCCGTATATCTTTAATTTCGCTGACTGCTGCGTGACTATCGGTGCGGCTTTACTATTGCTCCACGCCTTTATACTTGCCCGACGCGAAAAGAAACTGAAAGAGCAGGCTGATCAAAATGGATGATCCAAACCTTACATTAGTAGTAGACGACGGTGGGATCCGGCTTGATAAGCTGCTTGCGGCACATCTTGACGGTATAAGCCGGTCAGCTATCCAAGATCTCATAGCGGACGGATGCGTGACTGCAGGTGGAAGACACTTGGTAAAAAGCGCTAAACTATCTGCCGGACAAATAGTGACTGTAAGCCTGCCAGAACCTGTTGAGCTTGACGTTTTGCCAGAGGACATCCCTTTGGATGTAGTATACGAGGACGACGACATGCTGGTTGTCAACAAGCCAAAAGGCATGGTGGTACACCCGGCCCCCGGAAATCACACAGGTACTCTGGTAAATGCATTGCTCTGCCATTGCGGGAAGAGCCTTTCAGGTATTAACGGTGTGCTCCGTCCGGGCATAGTGCACAGAATCGACAAGGACACCAGCGGGCTGCTTCTTGTGGCAAAGAACGACATGGCCCACCGCAGCCTTGCTGAGCAAATACAGGCCCACAGCTTAACGCGAGAGTATCGTGCCATAGTATACGGAAACCTCAAAGATGATACCGGAACAGTAAATGCGCCTATAGGTCGCCACCCATCCGAGCGAAAGAAAATGGTTGTATGTCTTAACGGCCCCGGTGCCAGGGAGGCCGTCACTCATTATTTCGTTGAGGAGCGGTTGCAGGGATTCACTTATCTGCGCCTGCGCCTTGAAACTGGCCGTACACACCAGATACGAGTCCATATGGCGTATACCGGCCATCCTGTCGCTGGAGACCCGGTATACGGCCCCAAGAAAATTATCACTCAGCTGAATGGCCAGTGTCTTCACGCCGGGCTTATTGGCTTTATTCACCCTAGAAGTGGGGAATATATGGAGTTTTCTGAGAGCCTGCCGGAATATTTCAGTGCTTTTTTGCAAAAATTGAGGGTAAAGGAGTATGAATGATGATTGAAATATTGCCAATGTCCGACCGCGAGCAGGAGCGTGCTATATTGAGCGGGGTAAAGTGCGCCGGGCCGGAGGCGAGAGTTTTGACTATGTGTGAACGCGGTGATACTCTGGGAATGGTAGCTGTGGAGCTGGATGGTACTATCCTGCGCATTTTGCGGATTACCGCTGAAGGGTATGACTTTACAGAGGTGCCTAATGGGGAGACTGTATTTATCCTGGACTCCCTAATGCGCTCTGCGGCCTCATATGGGGAAAATTTCGGTGCAGACCGCATTGAGACAGCCTTCCCGGATTTCTTTGGCTTCTTTAAAGCCAGAGGCTTTGACAGCGATGATACCCATGCTTTTACGCCCATGAGCACCATTGTTAGGTACGAGTTTCATTGATATTCGACAAATACCTGCGGCCACAGCAAGAGGCGCGCGGGTTTTTTCTTAAAAATCTATGAAATCTTCGAAAAATCAGTTGCAAGAGAGCCCGGGAAATGGTAAAATTTCTTGGTTAGGGTTATGCCACTTGAAAACATACAGAGATGGAGCGGTGCGGCCATGGGCATCGTGGGGGAGGCGGACATGCTAAAAAGTATGACAGGTTACGGCAGAGGCGAGGGCATGGTAGGGACAAGATATATTTTGTTTGAGGTAAGATCCGTAAACCATAAATTTTTTGAGGTCAACTCCCGAATGCCCAGAGGATATATGTTCCTGGAGGACAAGTTAAAAAACTACCTTCACGAACGAGTGGCCAGGGGAAAGATCGATATGTTCTTGCAGATAGAAAACCTTGGTGAATCCGCTGTAGAGGTCGGTGTGAATCACTCACTGGCTGAAGGGTACTATAAGGCCCTTTCAGAGCTTCAGGAAAGCTATAACCTTCCAGACGGCCCCAGCTTAGCTTTGTTGAGCCGCTACCAGGACATCTTCACCATAAGCAAGGCCCCCGAGGACGAGGATGCTCTATGGCAGGACGTATTGGAAATAATTGCTCCTACTGTGGATTCTTTCCTTCACATGCGTGAAACAGAGGGCGCAAGGCTTAAAGCCGATATTATGAGTAGGGCTGAGCGTATTCTGTCACTGGTAGACCAAGTGGAGCAGTTATCCCCAGGTACTGTGGCAGAATACCGTGAGCGCCTGCAGAATAAGATACAGGAGCTTCTGGGCGACAGCCGGTTTGATGAGCAGCGTGTCCTTACAGAGGTCGCCGTGTTTGCCGACAAGGTGGCGGTGGATGAAGAGACAGTGCGCCTGCGCAGCCACTTTGCACAGATGGAAAAGCTGGCGGGGTCCGAAGGGCCTGTGGGCAGGAAGATCGACTTTCTAGTACAGGAGATGAACAGGGAGGCAAACACCATCGGCTCAAAGTCACAGAATACTGAGATAGCATATCTAGTGGTTGAGATCAAGTCTGAGATCGAAAAAATACGTGAGCAGATACAGAATATTGAGTGAAGACACAGAAAGGGGCTGTATATGAAGCTGGTAAATATCGGGTTTGGCAATATGGTCTCGGCATCCAAGGTGGTGGCTGTGGTAAGCAATGAGTCGGCTCCAATAAAACGCATGGTCCAGGAGGCCAAGGAGCGCGGTGCTGTTATCGACGCAACCTTCGGGCGAAAGACAAAAGCGGTCATTATCATGGACAGCGGCAGCATTGTGCTGTCAGCCATAATGCCCGAGACAGTAGCCGGGCGCTTTAACGACCGGGAAGATACAGCTGACGGAGGGGAAGAAGATGAGTAAAGGCCTGTTACTTGTGGTGTCAGCACCATCGGCAGGGGGCAAAGGGACTATACTAAAGGAGCTGTTCCAGAGGAATGAGAACCTTCGCATGTCTGTCTCCGCTACTACACGCCAGCCAAGAGCTGGTGAGGAGCATGGAAAGCACTATTACTTCATTAGCCGCGAGGAATTTCAGCAGTTGATAGACAGCAGCAAAATGTTGGAGTATGCGGAATATGTGGGCAACCTGTACGGCACGCCAAAGGGCCCGGTGGACCAGTGGCTGGATGAAGGCCATGATGTTGTGCTGGAGATAGAAGTGCAGGGCGGGGCACAGATAAAGAAGATAGTACCAGACTGTGTCTCGGTGTTCATAGTGCCTCCATCTCTTGAGGTGCTGGAAAAGCGCCTTCGCGGACGAGGGACCGAAGAGGAGGGCACGATAATCAAGCGTCTTGCGACAGCCAGGCAGGAGCTGACTCAGGCTGGAATTTATGACTATGTGGTAGTCAACGACCGCCTGGAGGATGCTGTGAATGATATGCTGGCTATATTGCGCAGCGAGAAGCTGCGGTATGCAAGAGATCCAGGATTTGTAGAAGGCTTATTAGCTGCCGAAAAAGCATAGCTTAAATCAGCAGGCGGCTGAATATAACCACTTAAAGAAAGGAAAGTGCTGCAAGTATGTTGAAACCATCCGCAAATATTATTAGGACACCACATATGAATCAGTATTCCCTGGTTATCGCGGTGGCCAAGCGGGCCAGACAAATCTCCGAAAGGGCGGAGGATGAGGGGATCAAGCTTATTGACAAGCCTGTAGATATGGCCGTACAGGACTTTGTTCATGAGCGTTACCGCATTATTGAGCCGGAAAACATCGAGGAAGGATGAGCATTTTTGTCCAAGTGGCAGTGGAAAACACGGTCTATCACTTTGACAAGCTGTTCACTTATCTGGTGCCGGAATACCTGACAGCGAAAATCAGGCCTGGAGTCCGGGTAACAATACCATTTGGCGCCGGTAACCGAGAGCGCGTTGGGATGGTATTTTCCCTCAATGGAGAGGAGAGCTCAGGATTAAAGCCAGTTATTTCCGTGTTAGACTGTGAGCCAGTACTGGACTGTAACGCTTTAAAGATGGCTGTCTGGATGAAGAAGCGGTATTACTGTACTCTTTTTGAGGCGGTTAAGCTGATGATTCCTGCAGGGCTTCAGTTCCGGCTAAAGGATAGCTATGTGCTCAGCACTGAATTTACCAATTTCGACCGTGAATGTTATGACGATCTGTCCTGGCAGATCATAATGACCCTGCGCACAGCAGGCCGTGCCGTATCCATGGAAAAGCTCACCTCAGACATTGGCATAAAACAGGAATGCCCAGAATTTCAGCGGCTTCTGAAAAATGGAGTTATTTGCAGGGTAAATCTTGTCACCAGCAGGACGCAGAACGCCGTCTCCAAAATGGTACGGCTTATTCCCGATTTCTCTGGCAAGCTAACGCCCAGGCAAAAGGACGTGTACCAGGTGCTTACTGATGCCTGCGAGGTCTCGGAAAAGGAGCTTTGTTACTTTACCGGAGCATCTCCGGCGGTAGTTAGGGCGCTGGCAAAGAAAGGCGCTGCGGAGATTTTTCAGTATGAGGTTTACCGTAGGCCTGAGACCTTTGCTTCAGATAGTGTGGGCACTGACGTGCTAACGCTCTCTGAAAGCCAACAGCAGGTGCTGGAGGAATTGACTGATGAATACGAGAACGCAGCTGAGGGCAGCCGGTGCGCGCTGTTATATGGCGTCACTGGCAGCGGCAAAACCTCTGTTTTCCTAAAGCTTATTGAGTATGTGCTGGCTAAAGGCCGCGGAGTTATCGTCATGGTGCCTGAGATATCTCTAACGCCGCAGACTCTGCAGCAGTTCCAGCACCAGTTCGGAGATCAGGTTGCGGTGTTCCACAGTGGGCTCTCTTTGGGGGAGCGAATGGACGAGTGGAAACGTGTACGAAGGGGCAAAGCAAAGATTGCCGTTGGGACGCGCTCGGCTGTATTCGCGCCAGTTCAAAACCTGGGTCTGATAGTCATTGACGAGGAACAGGAGCATACCTATAAGTCCGAATCCAGCCCGCGCTACGATGCCAGAGAAGTGGCCCGCTACCGCTGCTCAAGTTCAAAGGCTTTCTGTCTGCTGTCCTCGGCAACACCGTCTGTAGAGACGTTCCATATGGCTCAAGAGGGAAAGTTTCGCTTCCACAAACTTGAGGACCGGTTTGGCCTGGCGACTATGCCGGAGGTTGAACTAGTAGATATGAACTGGGAGGACCATCCTGGAAGCGAGTACGCTGTGGGGGTGTCACTAGGAAAGGCTCTGCTGGAGAACTTCCTGCAAGGCAGGCAGTCCATAATCCTGCTCAACCGCCGGGGATACCATACTTTTGCCAGCTGCCGAAGTTGCAGGGAGGTCATAAAATGTCCTAACTGTAGTATTTCAATGACATATCACACCACTAACCATCGGCTTATGTGCCACTACTGCGGGTATTCTGTACCGCTGATGAAAAAGTGTCCCTCCTGCGGAAGCGAAAGTCTTGCTTTTCGGGGTCTCGGCACACAGAAGGCAGAGGAGAAGCTAAAGGAGCTGCTTCCGGAGGCCCGGATACTCCGTGTGGATACCGATTCCATGTCCAGCAGATACTCTCTTGAGCGCTGTTTGGAGGAGTTTTCCCGAGGGAAATACGATGTGATGGTGGGAACACAGATGGTGGCAAAGGGGCTGGACTTTGAAAATGTGACCCTAGTAGGAGTTCTCTCAGCTGACCAGACGCTGTTTAGTGATGACTTCCGCAGTAATGAACGCACCTTTGACCTACTCACTCAGGTGGTAGGCCGTGCCGGGAGAGGGGAATTGCCAGGCCGAGCGGTAATACAGACCTTTGTACCGGAAAATCCAGTACTGCACTTAGCTGCAAAGCAGGACTATTTCGGCTTCGCAAAGAGGGAGCTGGCCTATCGGAAAGCTCTTATGTACCCTCCATTTGTAGACCTTCTTGTGATCGGATTTGTAGGCGGAGAAGATAAGCTGACACGCTTGGCTGCAGAGCGTTTCCTGCATGAGCTTGGGAAGCTTGTAGAGAGCGAATATCAACAGCTTCCAATGCGGGTGCTCAGGCCGTCTCCGGCAGCTATAGCTCGGGTAAGCGGGAAATACCGCTACAAGCTTATTATCAAGTGCCGCAACAGCCCAAAATTCCGTGAGATGATAGCAAGACTGCTCACAGAATTTGCGGGAATCAAAGACTTCCAGCGGGTGACGGTCTATGCTGACCCGAATCCTGACCGTATAATTTAGAGCATCAAATCGAGAAAGGAAAGTGACTGGAAAGAATGGCAATTCGTAACATTGTTAGGGTTGGGGATGATGTCCTTGCAAAGGAGTGCCGTCCGGTGGAGGTATTCGACAATAAGCTCCGCCAGCTTCTTGACGATATGCAGGACACCTTGTATGAGGCCAATGGGGCCGGTTTGGCGGCTCCTCAGGTGGGGGTTTTGAGACAGGTATGTGTTATAGACGTTGGCGATGGGCTTGTGGAGCTTATCAATCCAGAGATAGTCCATGTTGAAGGGGAACAGTCCGGGGCCGAAGGGTGTCTTTCCCTGCCGGATGAATGGGGGATGGTGTCAAGGCCTCAGAGGGTAACGGTCAAGGCACAGAACCGCAAGGGAAAGTGGTTTGAGACAACTGGTGAAGATCTATTCGCAAGGTGCATTTGCCATGAGGTCGACCATCTGCACGGGATCGTCTTTACTGATAAAGCAAGCAGAATGCTCACGCCTGAGGAAATTGAACAGATGCAGAAGGAACAGGAACAGCAGGAGCAAAAGGGAAAGAGAAGAAAACGCCGGAGATAGGGGAGGAATGCTATGCGGATAATATTCATGGGCACGCCTGATTTTGCGGTATCATCACTCCAGGCGGTCATTGACCGAGGAGATGAGATATGCGCAGTTTTTACGCAACCCGATAAACCTAAGGGACGCGGACACAAATTTCAGCCGCCTCCCGTAAAGGAATTGGCTTTACAGCATGGACTGCCAGTGTTTCAGCCAGTTACTTTGCGGGACGAAGATGTGCAAAAAATTATTGCTGACCTAAAACCTGAGGCAATAATAGTTGTGGCATATGGAAAACTGTTGCCGCCTAGCGTGCTTGCTGTACCGCCTCTTGGATGTATCAACGTACATGGTTCGCTTCTCCCCAAATACCGTGGTGCAGCACCAATACAATGGGCTGTCATCAACGGTGAAAAGAGCACAGGAGTAACCACCATGTTTATGGCTAAGGGCATGGACACTGGCGACATACTTTTAAAAGCCGAGACAGATATCGGCCCGGAAGAGACAGCCGGAGAGCTATTTGACCGGCTGAAACTCATAGGCGCGGGGCTTCTGACCGATACACTTAACCAGCTAGAGCAAGGCTGCCTAAAGGGTACGCCACAGGATAATTCAGAGGCAACCCTAGCGCCGATGCTAAAGAAGGAGATGTCTGCTATCGACTGGAGTATGCCAGCCCGGCGGATACACGACCAGATAAGAGGATTAAACCCGTGGCCGTGTGCAGCAGCTACTATTGACAGCAAGCGTGTAAAGCTGTTGGCTTCACAAGTTATTGAAGGCAGCTATACTCCCGGTACGGTGCATAATATTGATGGAGAGCTGCTTATAGCTTGCGGGCAGGGGATGTTAAAAATAACGGAGCTTCAAACGGAGACTGGAAAAAAAATGAGCGGAAAAAACTATCTTTTGGGACATACCATTTATGATGGCGCTTTACTGAAGTGACCAATTGTAAAGCTGAACAACTTTACTAAGGCTCAGAGAGGACTATATTTTACATGTCAAAATCACATGATACTGCCCGCTCCGTCGCATTGCGAGCGCTTTTGCATGTTGAACATGATGATGGGTATTCTAATATTGTGCTGGATAACGCCCTTGATAGATCGCATTTAAATGGCTGTGACAGGGCATTGTCAGCATCAATTTTCTATGGAGTCCTGGAGAAACGCTTGACCCTGGATCATTATATCTCTCAATGCCTTAGCGACCCTCGCAGAAAACCAGACCGTACTGCTATGGAGGCAATACGCTGTGGGGCATATCAGATCCTGTTTTTAGACCGTGTACCCGATTCTGCAGCAGTAAATGAAACTGTACAGGCTGTGAAAATAGTTGGCAAAGGACAGTTATCGGGGTTTGTCAATGGAGTCCTAAGAGGATTATTGCGTAAGAGGTCTGAAATTACTCTGCCCGATGGTAATAGCGTCAAGGCTCTAAGCATACGATACTCCATCCCAGATGCCCTGATCTGTTTATGGGTTGAGAACTATGGGGAAGAAATCACACTCAGACTTTTGGAGAGTCTCTCACAAAAGCCAAAACTATTTGTACGTGTAAATAGGACAAAATGCAGTGTAGATGAACTTAGATCTTCTTTAGAGGAAAGCGGTGTAACTCTAAACCCATTGCAATCACCGCCATATTCGGCGTTACTTGTAAACTGCGGTGCCCCGGATAAGCTTGATCAGTTCAGACAGGGCTTCTTCCATGTACAGGACCTATCTGCTCAGTGGGTATGCCATATATTGAATCCACAGCCAGGCGAAATTATATGTGACTGTTGTGCCGCGCCTGGGGGCAAAACATTTACTATTGCTCAAGATATAAGTGCGGACGGTATGGTTTATTCCCTGGATTTGTATGAAAAAAGGGTCGGTCTGATAAGAAGCGGAGCTGAGCGTCTTGGGCTGTCTAACATTGAGACCAAAGTTAATGACGCTGCAAATGGTTTCGAATGTATACCGTTAGTAGACAAAATGCTCTGTGACGTTCCGTGCTCAGGCTTTGGTGTTATACAGCGGAAACCAGAGATACGATATAAAGATATAAGCTCTCTGCAAAACTTGCCGGAGCTTCAATATAGGATATTGCAGTGTGCTTCACAGCGAGTGAAACCTGGCGGTATGCTGGTGTATTCTACATGCACTCTAAATCCGGCGGAAAATTCGGCAGTTGCCGAGAAGTTTTTGAAGGAAAATAACGGCTTTGAGCCGATGACTATAAATATAGGTGTAAGGCACAGTATTCAGGAGCCGAGCCACATGCTCACAATGATGCCGTTTGCTGGAGCCTCAGATGGATTCTTTGCGTCATCATTCCGAAAAAAGACAAGGTAGGGGCGGATAGTTGGAAAAGATTGATATCAAGTCAATGACCCCGGAGGAGCTTTGTGCTGAGCTCCCAGACCTACCCAAGTTCAGGGTAAAGCAGATATTCTCATGGCTGCACCGGGGCGTGGTAAGTTTTGATGAAATGACAGATATTTCTAAAGAGATGCGTGCTATGCTGGCAGAGCGATATGAGATAGCTTGCGCGCAAACGATTCTAAAACGAGTGTCAAAGGACGGCACAATAAAATATCTGTTTCAGATGAATGACGGTGAGCTGATAGAATCCGTACTCATGAAGTATGGCCACGGATATTCCATTTGCATTTCTACCCAGGTCGGGTGTAAAATGAATTGCAGCTTTTGCGCCACTGGAAAGAGCGGCTTCTCAAGAGACCTGCTGCCATCTGAGATGCTCAGCCAGATCCAGGAGATCCAAAGGGATGAACATATACGTATATCAAACATCGTTCTTATGGGTATGGGGGAGCCGCTGGATAACTATGACAACGTCATCCGGTTTCTGGAGCTGGTCTCTCATCCCGACGGAATAAATATGGGCATGAGGCATATATCTCTTTCGACCTGCGGCCTCGTTGACCGCATATACGACCTGGCAGAGAAAAAGCTACAGTTGACTCTCTCGATTTCACTGCACGCTCCCAATAACGATATTAGGAACCGCACTATGCCGGTGAATAGACGATGGAATGTGGAGCAGCTGCTGACAGCCTGCAGGCACTATTCAAGAGAAACCGGGCGGCGCATATCCTTCGAGTATGCCATGATAAGCGGGGTAAACGACAGCGACCAGTGCGCTAGAGAGCTGGCCTCACGGCTCCATGGGATGACCGCCCATGTGAATTTGATCCCGATAAATGATGTGACCGATACTGGCTATAAAAAAAGTGATATAGCCCGTCAAAAGCGTTTTATAGGCATACTTGAGCGGGGCGGGTGTACGGCTACTGTACGGAGGACCCTTGGGTCAGATATTGAGGCCTCCTGCGGCCAGCTTAGTCGAAAACATAAAGGAGGGATCGGTTATGAGGGTTGACTTCGCTACTGACATAGGGGCAGTGCGTAGCTCAAACCAGGACGCATGTAAGTGTGGGATTTTTCCCGGAGGCAGCGCTTGGGCAGTGGTCTGTGACGGTATGGGCGGCGCTAATGGAGGTAATGTTGCCAGCGCTATTGCAGTAGAGCAGACAGAAAGGCTTCTGCTCAACAGATTCAAGGAGGATATGAGCCAGGGCAATATAAAGAGTATGATAGTCAACGCTGTACTCCGTGCCAATACAGCTATCTATGAAAGGGCTGCAATGAACGCCGAACTCCGTGGTATGGGCACTACCATAGTGCTTATGTTGGCAGTTGGCAAAAGGCTGCACATAGCCCATGTAGGGGACAGCAGGGCCTATTTAAAGGACAAAGACGGAATAAGACAGCTTACGATGGACCATTCTTATGTACAGGACCTGGTAAACTTTGGTCAGATAACCAAAGAGGAAGCCAGGACACATCCGCGGAGGAATATTATCACAAGGGTGCTGGGAGTCCATGACAATGTGAATGTGGACTACGCTGTATGGGATTTCAATGCCGGGGATATAGCCCTGGCGTGTACGGACGGTCTGACAAACTATGTGGACGAGGATCTGCTGAAGGAGTATATAGACAGATATGAGGGCAACGGAGAGGCTCTGATCAATGAACTCATTCAGTTCGCTGTAGATAACGGCGGTTCCGACAATATCACCATAGCTGTTTTAAATAATATCTGAGAAAGTTGGGGATAAGCATTTATGGATAAGTATATCGGCAAACGTCTAGACGGAAAGTATGAAATACACAATTTAGTTGGCGTAGGCGGCATGGCCTGCGTATACCGCGCCTATGACCGGGTGGAGGACCGCTGGGTAGCTATCAAGATTCTAAAGGATGAATTTTCAAATAACAGCGAGTTCCTGCGGCGGTTCCGCAACGAAGCAAAGGCCATCACTGTACTGTCGCACCCGAACATTGTGGATGTATATGATGTCAGCTTTGGCGACAGGCTCCAGTATATCGTGATGGAGTATATCGACGGGATCACCCTGAAACAGTACATCGATCAGGAGGGGGTGATCCGCTGGGATGAGGCCCTGCATTTCACTACACAGATACTCATGGCACTGGAGCATGCCCATGAAAAGGGAATAATACACCGGGATATAAAGCCTCAGAACGTAATGCTCTTACAGGATGGTTCTATTAAGGTGACGGACTTTGGCATTGCCAGATTTTCTCAGAGCGAAACTCAGACCATGACCGACAAGGCCATAGGTTCTGTTCACTATATCGCGCCGGAACAGGCGAGAGGGGACTATATCACCGATAAGGCCGATATCTATTCCGTAGGCGTTATGCTCTACGAGATGGCTACTGGCCGGCTACCCTTTGTGGCTGATAACGCTGTGTCTGTAGCTCTCATGCAGCTGCAGGCTAAACCTGTCATGCCCAGAGAGCTAAACCCAAGCCTTCCAAGAGGCCTTGAACAGATAACCATGCACGCTATGGAAAAAAATCCTGTGGACCGTTTCCAGTCCGCAGGAGAAATGCTGGACGATATAGACCGCTTCCGCCGCAACCCCAGCACCGTGTTCCACTATGACCTGCAGGCCGGACGGGCGGATTATAACACCCCTCGGAATATTGAATCCTACGACTCGGCACGTTTTAAACCAAATTATAACGACAGCTATGAGTATGAGGAAGAGTATGTGCGCTCCCAGCGCGGGGCCCGAGGGGCTATGGCTGTTAAAGGCGTAATCGCTGCAGCCATTATTGTGCTGTTGGCGGTGGGGGCCGTATGGCTCTGGAACAACAGCGAGACTCTGTTCACACCTGAGGTGGACGACCAAATAGAAATGCCGCACTTTGTAGGTAAAATATACGATGATATTTTAAATGACCCAGAGTTCAGTGAGAACTTTAAGTTTGTCCGTAAAGAGGGCAATAACCCCGACCTGCAGCCAGGGGAGGTCATGCAGCAAAATCCCAATAAGGGCATTATGGTGAAGAAGGGCTCGGAGGTTGAGCTGCTGGTAAACGGACAGGTTGAACAGGTCGAAGTACCCGTTATGGAGAACTACACCCAGGCCGATGCCACTGCCCTTTTGAAGCAGTTAAACTTGAAGGTAAAATACGAGGAGGTTGCCCACGATGAAATAGAGACTGGGCACGTGGTAACTTCCGACCCCCAGGCTAAGAAGATGGTAGACGTGGGCACAACCGTCACGTTGAAAATCAGCAAGGGCCCAGCTACTAAGAAAACGAAGGTCCCTGACGATTTGGTTGGCAAGAAGCAGTACGATGTTGAGGCGCAGCTCGAGGGACGCAAGCTAAAGATTGGCAACATCATACCCGACGATACCAGCACTCAGCCTGAGGGCACCGTTGTCAGCACCAATCCGGCGCCAGGCTCCGAGGTTTCCGAGGGAGCAACGGTAGATATAGTGGTAAGCTCCGGCAAGGGCTCGACAAAGACTATAAGCAAGGATATCTCGTTGCCTTCAGTAGATATGGATATCAACCTCAAGGTATACCGAAATGGTACTCTTGTGGAAGAGAAGACTATAAATCCCGCATATATTGGCAGCAGCTATAATCTGACCTATACAGGCACCTCTGGTCAGGAAACTGTTGTTGTGCAGCTAAACGGCAATGACTATATGTATTTGTCCTTCAACTACGACACCAAAGAAGCGACCATAACCCAGACCATCGACTTTGTCCCGCCAAGCGATAACAGTGGCGGCGACAACCCTGACAGCAGTGGCAGCAGCGGTGGAGATGATGACGGCAGAGGCTCCGGCGGCGGAGCAATAAGCAATAACTAACTGATGGGGTATATGGAGCTTGAAGGATTTGTTATAAAATGTTTGGGCGGCTTCTATACTGTGGAGACTGCCCAGGGCATGGTGACGTGCAGGGCAAGAGGCAGATTTCGCAAGGACGGTATTTCCCCATGCGCCGGTGACCGCGTAACTGTGCAGGCAGACGGCGGCTCCGGGGCTCTTATAGAGATACTGCCCCGAAAAAACCATCTTGTCCGCCCTCCTGTCGCCAATCTGGAGCAGCTGTTTGTGGTTGCATCCCTGCGTGACCCGGCTGTAAACCTGCCGCTGATTGATAAAACTCTGGCAGTCGCGGAGGTCAATGCGATAGAGCCAGTGGTTATATTCACTAAGACAGACTTGGGAGACCTAGGGCCGCTTTTAGAGACATACCGCCTGGCGGGAATAGAGTGCTGCGCGGTATGCTCAGAACGTGGAGAAGGTCTAGCTCAAGTGAGGGAACTTGCGGCAGGAAAGGTTTCAGCGTTCATTGGGAATTCCGGCGTTGGAAAGTCTACATTACTGAATGCTGTCTTCCCTGGGCTGGAGCTTGAGACCGGTGAGATAAGCCAGAAGCTGGGCCGCGGACGGCATACCACCAGGCATGTGGAGTTCTACCCGCTGCCTGAGGGCGGGTATGCCGCTGATACGCCAGGCTTTTCGACCTTCGATGTGGAGCGCTATAAGTTGACGGACATAGAACAGCTTGTGACAGGTTTTCCTGAGATAGAACAGTTTTCACACGACTGCCAGTTCACATCCTGCTCGCATACCTGCGAGAAGGGCTGCGCGGTACTCAGGGCGGCGGCTGAGGGAAAGGTCGCCAAATCCCGCATAGAGAGCTATGGGGCAATGTATCAAGAGATAAAGGGTGTAAAGAAATGGGAGCAGAAAAACAAGCATGTATGATAATCGGGGCCGCCCCTCTGGACGGCCGGAAGCTCTTCAAGGAGTTCGACCCAAGGCATTATTATGTTATCTGCGCCGATGCAGGCTACGAGACGGCACTGGATGCCGGGGTACAGCCTGACTTGGTAGTAGGTGATTTTGATTCAGCAAAGGAGCTTCCGCCGAAAACAGTTAAATATGTGAGCCTGCCTGTGGACAAAGATGTGACCGATACCATGTTTGCGGTGATGAAGGGCTTTAATCTTGGCTTCAACAGCTTCCTGCTTCTGGGATGCCTGGGTGGGAAGCGCTTCGACCATACTCTGGCTAATCTGGAGGTGCTCCAGTACATCCGTGAGCACGGTGGGCACGGCATAATGGCAGATGAGCATACTAAAATATTTCTTCTTCATGACGAGAAGCTGAAGATGACCAGTATGGTGGGAGCTGGCGTGTCAGTGTTCCCATATAACGGCTCCGCATGCCTTGTGAGCTACCTGGGGCTTAAATACCCGTTGAACCATGAACAGCTCTCCTGCGGCTGTCTTCCTATGGGAGTTAGCAACCAGATAGTTTCGGACCCGGCTGAGGTCCGGGTACATAACGGCTCAGCCCTTGTGGTAGTTGGTCAGTAACACTTTTTCTTCTGCTGTGTATACTGGAATAACGAGTAAAACAGCGGAGGTCATGCAGTATGTCAAAGCGAAAATTCAACTGTACCTGTATCAAGGACAAAAACTGCAGGAATATGTGTATTGTCAGCTTTGGCCTGGGCATGACCATCGCCTGCTTCTGCCCGATAGGCTTTGCGCTGTTTCTTTCAGCGGTTATCTTAGTGGCCCTTGGGCTCTCGTTACTACGTATTTGAATGGGAGGCAGCAGAATGAAGGTCGTAATTTTAGAGAAAAAGAAAGGTTTTTGGGGCTTCTTTTTGCGTAAGCTCTATGGGGTGCGCAAAATAGAGGAGGCATAAAACCGCATACTTACAAAAGCCGTTCAGTTTGGGGTGGCTGCCCGAACTGGACGGCTTTTCATTTTTGAGGGGAAGTCCGCATATTTAATATTTGACCGCATACATATTTGGTAAGAAAGTCAAAGGAGAGGATGCTTTATGCAGGCCCAGATCAAGACCGCGCCCTATGAATATTTCGACCCTATATTTGACGGCCGTTACGAAACGCCGCTCGACACCGAATACAATCTTCCAGACTACTGTACGGATATCCAAAAGATATTAAAGTGCCGTGCAGTCCCGGAGGTATCGTCATACATCATCACTGGCGACACCCTGACCTGTGATGGCGTATGCGACATCCGTGTGCTATATCTGGACGGAAAAGGGGATACCGTGCGCTGCTGTGAATTCACGAAGGATTTCAGCGCCAGCATTAAGTTAAAGACCTCTGAGGAGAAGGCCGTCGCGTGTGTGGAGGCTTCAATGTCTCACCTTACCTGCAGAGCGGTCAGCGCCCGCAGGATAGACCTTCACGCCGCTGTAAGCCTGCGTGTGCTGGCGGTAGTACAAAAGAAGGAGCTTATCACATGCAGCATTAACGATGAGACCATTGAGAAGCGTGGTGAAAGTTTTGCCGCGCACCAGGCTGTCAATGCTGTATGTCACCAGTTCACCATCGAGGACACACTTCCGGTGAAAAACGGCAAGCCGCCTATTGAGAGCATACTGCACCGTGAGGTGTCATGCCGCATAATAGAGAGCAGGCTATCTGATGAGCGCCTAACTGTAAGCGGCAGCGCCGATGTCTCTTTCCTGTACACCTCAGCAGTGGACAGCGGCACGGAAAAGTTTTCATCTTCAATAGACTTCAGTCAAGTGATAGAATGCGCCGGAGCAGACGAGGAATGTATATGCGACCTGCGGATTTCTGCGGGAGAGAGCAGCATACAGCCCAGAGAGGACGATGTTGGCGAGTATACCGGAGTAAACGTAATGGCAAAGGTGTTTATCATGGCCTTCCTGTATAAGGCCTGCGAGGTTGAGATAATTGACGATGCCTACTCTGTCAAGGCCCCCTTAGAGCTGCGCTACTCACAAAACGCGTTTACTCAGATACATGGGACAGCCTCAGAGGTGCTGAAAAAGAAATGCAGCCTGGCTGTTACAGACGATGAGATACAGAAGGTTTTGGACATCTGGTGTGAGCAGGACGTGGTGCAGGCGGTTTGCGAGAAAACGAAGCTGAACTACAGAGTCAAGTACAATATATGTATGCTGTATGTCAACAGCCAGGGGAGGATCCTTTATATCGAGAAGCAGTTCGACCATAGTTTCAGTGCGGAGCTTGAAAATCAGCTTACTAAACGTGCGGACAGCACCTGGCATACCGACCTTTGGGAATACCGTATAGTTGATAAGAGCACCGTAGAGGTTTCGGTTGAAACCACAGTTAATTCCATGCTAATGAGCATGAACAGTGTGAAGTATCTGACCTCGGCGGGTGTAGATGAAAACTCACCAGTTTTTGACATCCGCCCAAGGTTCCTGATATACTACGCTTCCGCAGGAGAAAAGCTTTGGGACATTGCCAAAAGCCATAGGGCTCTGCTCAGCGATGTGAGGGCTCAAAACGAGCTGTTTGACGACACGGTACCCGAGTCAAGGCCCATTATAATCTGCAACAGATAAGAGGAGACCATAGATATGGAAGATTTCAACGTATACAAAGACATACAGGACCGCACCGGCGGCGAGATATATATTGGCGTTGTGGGGCCTGTCCGCACCGGCAAATCCACCTTTATCAAAAAGTTTATGGATACGGTGGTAATACCCAATATCCCTGATGGCCTTCAGCGTGAGAGGGCTGTTGACGAACTGCCGCAGTCATCTGCCGGGCGCACTATTATGACTACAGAGCCGAAGTTCATCCCTGAGCAGGCCGTGTCAGTACAGATCGATGACGACGCCATGTTCAATGTACGGATGATAGACTGTGTTGGCTATATCGTACCCAGTGCTATCGGCTACATAGAGGAAGACCAGCCGCGTATGGTACGCACCCCATGGTTTGACGAGCCGATACCGTTCAATATGGCTGCTGAGATAGGTACAAAGAAGGTAATAACCGAGCACTCGACCATCGGGCTGGTGATAACCACTGACGGCAGTATCAGTGATATCCCAAGAGATGAGTACGAGGAGGCAGAGGAGCGGGTCATAGATGAGCTAAACCAGACAAACCGTCCCTTTGTCATGCTGCTGAACTGTGTTGATCCCGGCGACCCAAACAGCCGTGCCCTAGCCTCGCGGCTTTCGGAAAAATATTCCGTGCCCGTGCTGCCTGTCAACTGTATCGACATTACCGAGCAGGGAATTAAGGAGATAATTGCAAGCCTCCTTTACCAGTTCCCAGTGCGGGAGGTAGAACTGTCAGTGCCTGGCTGGGTGGCGTCCTTAGGAATGGACCATTGGCTATATTCATCGGTGTTCGGGACGATCAAGGACTGCTGCGGCATAGCCAGAATGCGTGAGGTACGCACAATGCTTGAAAATGTCCGGGTATGTGACCCGGTACAGAGCGTCAACATACGGCAGATAGATCTTGGTAGCGGCTGCGCAAGCGCCGAGCTTATATTCGATCAGTCTTTGTTCTACAAGATACTCAGCGAGAAGACCGAGCTTGAGATAAAGGATGAGTCTGAGCTTCTGGCTCAGCTTATTGAGATGACAGAAATAAAGAGGACCTTCCAGAAGCTGCGCCAGGCCTACGATGATGTGCTTGAAACTGGCTATGGTATAGTTATGCCAGAGGTGGAGGAGCTTAGCCTGGAGGAGCCCCAAATTCTCAAGCAAAACGGCAAGTATGGTATAAGGCTGAAGGCCACAGCACCATCCATCCACATGCTCCGTACCCAGATAAACACCGAAATAACGCCTATAGTTGGCTCTGAGCAGCAGTCTGAGGAACTTGTAATGTACTTGTTAAAGGAGTTTGAGGAAAACCCTGTAAAGATATGGGAGTCCAATATCTTCGGCAAGTCCCTTCACTCGCTGGTAAACGAGGGTATGCACAATAAGCTATACCGTATGCCTACCGATGCCAGGGAAAAGGTACGTGAGACCATCGAGCGAATTATCAACGATGGCTGCAGCGGCCTGATCTGTATCATACTGTAATGCAGGACCCTGAGAAGCTGCGGGAAATAGAGAGCATTGGAGATCCGGAAGAGGACTCTCCAGATGAAGAACTGTGGGAGGAGGAAGAGCGGGAGACTGGAGGAAGCTGGAGTGGAGTACCGTTATTACAGGCGGTAATATGTGCCCTGGCTGTACTGGCCCTGGTATTCTTCCAGATAACAGATGACGCGAAATATCAGGAGATAGGAGCTTGGTACAAGAACGAGATGGCCCAGGAGCTTGAGCTGCCAGTTTTTGAGCGCGCCACCCCCAAGCCCTCATATACCCCTGAGCCTACCGCAACCCCCGTCCCGGCTATCTCAGCCAGCGCCCCGCTGCAGATGCTCTGATGCTGGCATTTCATATTGGCCCATGCAGGGTCCAGCTTAATTTCAGTTTTTTTGCGCTGATCGCCTTTTGCTGCATTTTTACCGGAGCAAAGGGCGGTCTGGCGTGCTTTCTGGCGGTTTGTTTACACGAAGCATCCCACCTTGCTGCTATGTTGGCGTTGGGAGCATATCCAGAAAAAGTCGTGCTGTCCGCGCTAGGATGCCGGATAGAGATAACCGGACAGATTGTCCTGACTGACAGGCATAACATATGGATATCCCTTGCCGGTCCTTTGGCAAACTGGGCCTCTGGAGCAATATCCGCTATGTTTTGTTTTAGTAGCAGTGCATTCTTCGAGGCTAGCTTTGCTATGGCACTAGCACATAGCCTGCCGATAGAACCTCTCGACGGAGGGCTGGCGTTACGGTACTATCTGCGCAGCAAATATGCCCCAGATAAGGCTGAACAGATATCACGCATTATTTCCTTACTATTTCTTATACCGTTGGCTACACTGGGATTTTTGGTACTGCTCAATACACGATATAACTACTCGCTCCTAGCCATAGCACTGTACCTTATGCTGTATCTTGTACTAAAATGGGACATGAGTGCGCCATAGTACTTGCAAAAAAACTGAAAAGAGTATATAATAGTCAAAAACTAAGGAAAAGGGATGAAAATGTATCCAAAAGAAGTTGAAAAGATACTGCTGAAGGTTCAAAAGCCCGGCCGCTATGTGGGCGGTGAAACTCATTCGGTAGTAAAAAACAAGGATGAAGTTGATGTAAGATTTGCGTTCTGCTTCCCGGACATCTATGAGATAGGCATGTCACATCTGGGAATAAAGATATTGTATGGCGCTATGAATCAGGTCCCATACTTCTGGTGCGAGAGGGTATTTGCCCCCTGGGTGGACATGGAGCACGAGATGCTTAAGAGAAATATCCCTCTTTACGCACTGGAGAGCGGCAGCCCTGTAAAGGACTTTGACTTTATAGGATTCACATTACAGTACGAGCTGAGCTATACAAACATTCTTAACATGTTAAAGCTGTCCGGCATACCTCTGCGCAGTAAAGACCGTCAAGACCTCTTTAATATTGTCGTGGGGGGAGGCCCATGTGCTTGTAATCCTGAGCCATTGGCAGATTTTTTTGACATCTTCTTCCTTGGAGACGGTGAAGATGTGGATATTGAAGTCATGGAGCTTTACCGTCAGTGCAAAAGATCTGGAGCCAGCAAGAATGAATTTCTCATGCGCGCCGCACAGATAGAAGGGGTCTACGTACCATCGCTATATGATATTGAGTACAATCCGGACGGCACTGTAAAAAGCTGTATGCCCAAAGAAGGCGCACCAGCCAAAGTGCGCAAGCGCAATGTGAATGATATGGACAGCGCGTACTTCCCTGAGACGTTTCCTGTGCCTCTAATAGAGGTCATACACGACAGGGTCTCTGTTGAGGTGCTGCGCGGCTGCATACGTGGGTGCAGATTCTGTCAAGCCGGATTCCTTTACAGACCATTCCGCGAAAAAAGTATGGAGACGATCGACCGTCAGTGCCAAGCCCTATGCGCGTCAACTGGCTATGATGAGATATCCCTGTCCTCACTAAGCACCAGCGATTACAGCTCCCTCAATGAATTGCTGGACTATCTGCATCGCTGGACAGAGAAAGAGAAAGTTAGCCTTTCACTGCCTTCACTAAGGGTTGACAATTTTTCTCCTGAGCTGATGGAGCGTGTTAATTCTGTGCGCAAAAGCGGCCTTACCTTTGCTCCTGAGGCTGGTTCCCAGAGAATGAGGGACGTTATCAACAAGAATGTTACCGAGGAGGAACTTCTTCGCACAGTAAACGTAGCATTTACGGAGGGTTGGACTAGAATCAAGCTTTACTTTATGATAGGTCTGCCCACAGAAACTATAGACGATGTTCTGGCAATCCTGGACCTTGGTAAAAAGGTGGTTGACGCTTTTTACGCGGATAAAGATAAGCCACGCGGCAAGCCTGTTGAGGTTTCTTTGAGTGCGGCAGCTTTCGTGCCAAAGCCATTTACACCGTTTCAGTGGTTTGGTCAGGACACTATGGAACTGCTGCACGAGAAGCAGCATGAACTGAAAGCAAACAACCACTCCCGGCGTGTGAGCGTAAGCTATCACGGTGCTGAGACCAGCTTCCTTGAGGCAGTCTTCGCTAGAGGTGACCGCAGGCTCTGTGCTGTTTTAGAGGAAGCTGTTGAACAAGGCTTTCATTTTGACAGCTGGGATGAGTGTTTCGATTTTGACCGCTGGATGGAGCTTTTTAAGCTATGCGGCCTGGACCCGGCTTTCTACGCCAACCGCACCCGTGGTTTTGATGAAATTTTCCCCTGGGACCATCTTGACTATGGCGTGCGCAAGGAGTTTTTGATCGAGGAATGCAAGCGCGCCTATGAGGGCGTGACAACGCCAAACTGCCGGGAGAAATGCTCAAACTGTGGCGCAGCCTGTTATAAGGGAGGTATCTGCATTGAAAGCCGTTAGAGTGTGGTTTAGCAAAACAGGGGCTGCAAAGTATATCTCCCACCTGGACCTTACCCGCTGCATGTCCCGGGCCCTGAAACTCTCAAAACTGCCTGTATGGTATACGGAGGGATTTAACCCCCATATCTATATGACATTCGCTATGCCACTTTCTCTTGGAGTGGAAGGGCTTATGGAATGCATGGATATCCGGCTGACTGAGGATATGGAGCTGCCGGCTGCAGCCCGCCAGCTGGCGGAGCATCTGCCAAAGGATATCTCAGTGCTAAAAATGACAGAGCCAGTACTTGGCTTTGACGCAACGGCATTTGCGGAATATGAGCTATGTTTTGACTCGAAAGATCCGCAGGCTCTGGCAGATGTTTTAGACGAAATATTGTCCTTAGACCGCATAATCGTGATGAAGCATAGCAAAAAGGGGGACAAAGAGTTCGATATCAAGCCTCATTTCACCCTGCTCGATAAGCAAATTGAGCCAAGCTTATTGAGAGTAAAGCTTCAAGCCTCGTGCAGTCAGGAGGGAAGTGTGAATCCATCACTACTTCTGGAAGCTGTAAAACGGTATAAAGGTCTGGAGCCCTATGTCGAAATCACCCGAATAAAGCTTTTGACAAAAGATTTTTCCGATATGCGGTAAAAAAGCCTTGCCTTTCTCTACAAGTTGTGGTATAATGTATAGGCATTTGAGGTTCCGCGGGTTTTCTCTTTTAAGCTTGCCCGTGGGGTTCATGGCGCAGAGTATGCGCAGGAAGCGGACAGTCCGCTGCCGGTACACCGGCATGAATGTCTGAAATATTATTTTGGAGGAATATCAAATGGACGCAATCAAACTTATCTCTCAGGGATCTCTCAAAGAGGAGACCCCTAAGTTCAACATCGGCGACACAGTTAGGGTGGACGTGAACATCCGCGAAGGTGAGCGTGAAAGGATCCAGCAGTTCGAGGGCACTGTTATCGCCCGCAAGGGTAGCGGTATCAGCGAAACTTTCACTGTCCGCCGTGTTTCCTATGGTGTTGGTGTGGAGAGAGTTTTCCCCTTACATTCTCCCAACGTGAAAGCTGTTCGTGTGGTTCGCCAGGGCCGTGTCCGCCGTGCGAAGCTGTACTATCTGCGTGACAGGGTCGGTAAGGCCGCCAAAGTCAAGGAGCAGCTCAAGTAAAATCCAGAAAAGTATGGGAGAAGGGACATTTCGTCCCTTTTTCTGTCTTTGTTTTTATATAGCATAGAGGCTAGCCAGGAGGGATCTACATGGATACAAGTGATAATGCAAGACAGCCTTTCCACGTCAGTGTGCTGGAGTGGCTGGAGACTATTGTGGCGGCGTTTGCAATCGTGACGGTTGTTTTTACCTTCGCTGCCCGGGTTATTACAGTAGATGGCAGCTCGATGGAGCCCAACTACTACGATGGCAACCGCGTGCTGATAACTTCCATTGCGGGTGAGGCAAAACAGGGGGACGTGGTGGTGATAACTCACGCACTGAATGAGACCCTTATTAAACGCGTTGTTGCAACAGAAGGCCAGGTCGTGGACTTTGATAAGGAACTAGGTGAGCTTATCGTAGATGGAACTGTTGTCCCGGGCGATGTATATGGCACTGAAAATGGGATAACCTTTGCGGCAGAGAACAGGGATGATATTATGAAATTCCCGCAGACTGTGCCTGAAGGGCATGTCTTCGTTCTGGGAGATAATCGTGATAACTCCAGCGACAGCCGTATGCTCTCAGTAGGTATGATAGACCGCAGGAATATTATGGGGCGTGCGGTCTTTAACCTTTACCCGCCGTCTAAAGTAGGCCCTGTGTGGTGAGCATCATGGAGCAAGATAATAGTAGCATGGTGCAGCGTGTCCAGTGGTTCCCTGGGCATATGGCTAAGACCAGAAGAAAAATCACTGAGGACCTGAAGCTGGTGGATATCGTTATGGAGCTGCTTGATGCACGTATCCCTGACAGCAGCTCTAATCCTGTGCTTCGTGACATCATTCGCAATAAACCTCGGGTCGTGGTACTTAATAAAAGTGATTTGGCCGACCCAAAGCAGACAGGGCTCTGGGCTGCAAAGTATAATGAGCAGGGACTGCGTGCCATCAAGGTGGAAAGTAAAACCGGCAAGGGCCTGCCCGCGCTTTATCAAGCCATACGCGAGGAACTAAAGGAGCAGATATCCGGCTGGGAGCGGAAGGGTATGACTGGGCGGCCTGTCAGGGTGATGGTGTTGGGTATACCAAATGTGGGAAAATCTTCTATAATAAACCGTATGCTGATTGGCGGCGGCGCGGGCAAGGCTGAAGTGAGGGACAAACCCGGGGTAACAAGACAAAACCGATGGTTTACTGTTGGCAAAGGTTTCGAACTTCTGGATACTCCCGGTGTGCTCTGGCCTAAATTTGAAGATCCTATTGTTGGGGAACGTCTGGCCTTTACCGGGGCGGTAAAAGATGAGATACTGGATGTTGAAGGACTTGCCGGCAGGCTTTTAGAGGTTATAGCGGAGCTTTATCCAAAGTCTCTGGAGGTCAGATACAAGATTAAACTCCCCAGTGAGCCGATGGCAGGACATGAGCTCCTTGAACTGGTAGGCCGCAAAAGGGGGATGCTGGTTTCCGGTGGGGAAGTCGACACCGAGCGGGCCGCAATCACCGTGCTGGATGAGTTTCGCGGCGGCAAGCTGGGGGCTATCTCACTGGAGTGGTCGTGATGGATAGGTTTTTGCACCAGCGCCAGGCCGAGGGACAGGGATTTGCCATGGTTTGCGGCATAGATGAAGCGGGGCGTGGGCCTTTAGCAGGTCCGGTCTGCGCGGCGGCAGTTATTCTCCCTTTAGACTGTGAAATCGATGGGCTTGATGACTCAAAAAAACTCAGCGAATTGAAGCGTGAGGAACTTTTTGATGTCGTTATTGAAAAGGCTATTTCCTACGGCATAGGCTGGGCCAGCGAGCGTGAAATCGACAAGCATAATATTCTCCAGGCAACATTTTTAGCTATGCGCCGTGCGGTGGAAGCTATGCAAGCTACCGCAGACTACGCTCTGGTAGATGGTAACCGTATGCCACTCCTTCCGATTCCTGGGGAAACCATAGTAAAAGGCGACAGCAAATGCGCATGCATTGCAGCTGCATCTATTCTGGCAAAGGTAAGCCGTGACCGCCTGCTACGGGATTTGGACAAGCAGTACCCGGAATATGGTTTTGCCAAGCACAAAGGCTATGGCACGAAAGCACACTATGCCGCAATCAAAAAGCACGGCATTTTGCCAGTACACAGAAAGAGCTTTCTAAAAAATCTGCATGAAAAGTAGGGGCGTGATTAAGTCATGGCTCAAAACTCAGGCCGCGCTGGGGAAGAATATGCCGCAAAATGGCTGGAAGAGCATGGATACCATATTTTAGAGCAAAACTATCATTCTAGGTTTGGAGAAATTGACATTATCGCAGAAGATTCTCAGTATATTGTATTTGTAGAAGTTAAAACCCGTGAGGAAGGTTCGATGGTCTCGCCCTTAGAGGCTGTAACAAAAAGTAAGCAAAAAAAGCTTATGCTGACAGCAGAAGCCTTCATGATGAAAAGTCCATCTGCTTTACAGCCTCGGTTTGACATTGCCGCAGTCACTACTCTGCATTTCGAACCGCTGGGTTTGCAATACTACGCCAATGCATTTGGATGCTGAGAGGATGGTATTATGCGCTATTTTGACCTGCATTGTGATACTATGACCGAGTGCTATGTCAATGACAGGCATATTGAAAGCAATGACCTTCACACAGACTGTGACCGTGCCGCCCAATTTGATACCTATGCCCAGTGCTATGCTGTGTGGATGCCAGACAGTTTACACGGAGATAAGGCGTTCCAGCGATTTCGGAATGTTGCAGAACGATTCTCTGAAGAGATCAGGAGTACCGATCATACTATGTGTCAATGTAAAGCTCCCGGAGACCTTGAGCTAAACTCCGGTCACCAATATGCGATATTGACTGTAGAAAATGCTACGGCCTTAGGTGGTAAAATTGAGAATGTGGCCGAGTTTGCGAGGCTTGGTGTAAAGCTCTGCAGCTTGACATGGAACGGTGAAAACGAATTAGGCAGGGGTGTCCGAGCCACTGGAGATGGCGGTATAACCCCATTTGGACGTCAGGTCGTGGAGGAACTTGAGCAAAATCGTATCATAATCGATGTGTCCCACGCCAGTCCTGAGTTGTTCTATGACATTGTAGCTATAGCTAAAAACCCCATTGTTGCGACACATTCCAATGCAAAGAGTATATGCCACAGCGCAAGAAATCTTACTGACGAACAATTTCTTATTATACGCCAGTCAGGCGGTTTGGTTGGACTGAATCTGTACAAAGGTTTCCTAAATGATAGGCAAGGCAAGGCTTGCTTGGAGGATGTTCTACGCCACGCTGAACATTTTCTGTCACTCGGCGGCGAGGAGACACTGTCTATCGGAGCCGACTGGGATGGCGGTGCGAAGGAAGATTTTGTTGCGTCAGGAATCGAGGAAATACCTGAGCTTATGGAGTTGTTTCTAAGACATAATTACTTAGAATCGCTGATAGATAAAATATTCTTTAAAAACGCTGCGGATTTTTTTAAGCGTGAAAATTTGCTTTGACATTTTACGAAAGATGCGCTATATTATATTAGTTAAATAAAGTGATAGGGTGATATAGATGCAGTACAAGAGCACAAGAAATTCTGAGCTCCGCTTGGAAGCCTCCCAGGTAATTACCCAGGGTATTTCCTCTGAAGGCGGTTTGTTTGTTCCCGAAAGGCTCCCTGATATCAGCAGCGGGCTGTCAGACATGGCGGAGGTTAGCTATAATGAACTTGCAGCAAAAATATTTAAGCTTTTTCTGACTGACTTCACCGATGAACAAATAAGCTATTGTGTTGAGAATGCCTACTCACAAGAAAAGTTCAGCGGAGATCCAGTAAAGCTAAAAAGCTTGTCAGCACCTGGCGGCAATAAGCATATTCTGGAGTTATGGCACGGTCCGACATGCGCGTTCAAGGATATAGCTCTGCAGATTCTTCCATACTTTTTAACAGTCTCACTCTCGAAATCTGCACCGGATAAAGAAGCGGTTATTTTGGTGGCAACCTCAGGAGACACTGGTAAAGCGGCGCTTGAGGGCTTTCGGAATGTGCCCGGTACGAAGGTCATAGTATTCTATCCTCAGGATGGTGTTAGCCCAATGCAGAAACGGCAGATGGCTACCCAGGATGGTAAGAATGTTGCGGTTTACGCCATTGAGGGTAACTTCGATGACGCCCAAGCTGCTGTAAAGAAGATTTTCACTGACTTACAAATGAAAGCAGCCCTTGCTGAGCATGACTTCATGTTTTCCAGTGCCAACTCCATCAACTGGGGACGCCTGCTTCCACAGATCGTATACTACTTCTACGCTTATTTCAGGCTCTGTAAAGGGGATGGGCTTGCCATTGGAGAGCCCATAAATGTTGCTGTGCCCACTGGCAATTTTGGAAATATCCTGGCGGCATATTACGCAAGGGAAATGGGGCTGCCCATTAGGAAATTGATTTGTGCCTCCAACTCCAATAAGGTGCTGACTGATTTTATTAACACAGGAGTTTACGACCGCCGCAGGGATTTTTACACAACCTCCTCGCCGTCCATGGACATCCTGATTTCCAGTAATCTTGAGCGCCTTTTGTATGCACTCTCTGGTGAAAACAGCGCAGTATTATCCGGCTGGATGGAGCAGCTGTCTACCAAGGGGTATTACAATGTAGGCAGTAAGGTGCTTGCAAAGGTGCAAAATATCTTCTTTGGCGGATGCTGTGATGATTCTGCAACAGCTAAAACGATCAATAATATATGGCATAATGACGCTTATCTGCTTGACACCCACACCGCGGTAGCTTTTGACGTCTACCGTCAATATATCGAGGCTACAGGCGACAGCGATATTCCAACAGTTATTGCCTCTACTGCCAGCCCGTACAAATTTGTCAGTAGTGTTCTGGGAGCGCTTGGATCTTTAAATATTGAGGATAACAACGAATATGAAAATATTTCCCAGCTTGAGGTACTAACAGGAACTAAGGCTCCATCACAGCTGAAAGGTCTACAGGACAAGCCAGTGCGCTTTGATGTAACTATAGAAAATTCCCAGGCCGCCAGTTACGTCCTCAAGACATTGGGAATCGGTGAATAAGGATGGCGCTATTTGTGATCGCAGACCTTCATTTGTCTCTGGGAGCGGACAAGCCCATGGATGTCTTCCGCGGCTGGCAGGATTATGTTCAGCGCCTTGAAGACAATTGGCGGGCGTCTGTATTACCTGAGGATACGGTGGTTATAGCTGGAGACATTTCCTGGGCCATGAAGCTGGAAGACTGTGTAAAGGACTTTTCCTTTATCAATTCGCTTCCCGGGCAGAAACTGCTGATGAAGGGGAATCATGACTACTGGTGGAATACCCGCAGCAAAATAGACCAGTTTCTTTCTGCAAACGATTTTGATACCATCCGTATATTGCATAATTGCGGATATAGGGTAGGGGACCGGGCAATATGCGGCACCCGTGGCTGGTTATATAATTCTGAGACGGAAGAAGACCGCAAGGTAGTCAACAGGGAGGCCGGGCGGCTTTTAACGTCAATGGCCGAGGCGAAGGCATTGGGCGGTCAGCTCACCGTCTTCCTTCACTACCCGCCGGTATACGGCGGTATGGAGTGCCGGGAGATACTGGATATTCTTGTGGAAAATCAGGTGTCAGACTGTTATTTTGGGCATATCCACGGGCAAACTGCCGCTCAAAAGGCCTTGACCGGCAGTTATAAGGGCGTGAGGATGCACTTGATTTCCTGTGATTATGTAAATTTCCAGCCGGTACTTGTGGAGAATGGCTCCAATTAAGGGATATTTCTGGGCCAATAACCGTAATTTCCTCAGAATATTTGCAAAAAAGGTATAGATTATTGCGCCATGTTGTGCTATAATGGGCAAGATAGTGAAAATCGCGGCGCCCGCCGCCGGGTTGTATAAAGTTTAACATGAGAGGGAAAGTAAAATGAATTTGAAATCTTCCAACAATGTAGAAACCAACCAGCATGAGCTGGTGCTGGATGTCACTCCTGAAGAACTGAACCAGGCCATCAACGAGGTATATAAACGCGAGAGCAAGCGTATGAATGTGCCCGGCTTCCGCAAGGGCAAGGCTCCCAGGGCCTTTATTGAGAAATTTTACGGTGAGGATGTCTTCTATCAGGCAGCTGTAGACCACCTCTATAACCCGATGATGAACAAGGCTATCGACGAGTCCGGACTGGAGGTCGTAGGCGTAAACAGCTTTAAGATTGAGAAGATAAGCAAGGAAGAGGGCATTGAGGCCAAGCTGGTAGTTACCGTGCAGCCCGAGGTCAAGATAGACGGCTATAAGGGCATTGAGGTTGTAAAGGAGCCCGCTGAGCCAACTGCCGAAGAAATTGACAATGAGATCGAGCGTATCCGCCAGCGCAATTCTAGGGTTGTCACAGTGGAGGGCCGCTCCGCTGAGGACGGTGATATCGTAGTTATCGACTTTGACGGCTATACTGACGGTAAGCAGTTTGACGGCGGCAAAGCGGAGAATTTTGACCTCACTTTGGGCTCCGGTCAGTTTATCCCCGGTTTTGAGGACCAGATCGTTGGTCATAATGTAGACGATGAGTTTGATGTAAATGTGAAGTTCCCCGATGACTACCATGCCGAGGAGCTCAAAGGGAGGGACGCTACCTTTAAGGTCAAGCTCCACGAGATAAAGCATCGTGAGCTGCCAGATGTTGATGATGAGTTTGTCAAGGATGTCAGCGAGTTTGATACCCTTGAGGAGTATCGCAAGGACATTGAAAAGAATATACGCACCCACAAGGAGAATGCTGCTGAGGCCAGCGTTGAACAGCAGCTTATAAAGGCTATCATCGATAGGGTGGAGTCTGATATACCTCAGATGATGATCGACCGCGAGGTTGACGAGATAATAAACTCTTTCGACATGCAGCTGCGTGACCAGGGCATGAATTTGGAAACATATCTTAAATATACCCAGGGCACAGTTGAAGGCCTGCAGGAGCAGTATCGTGAGCGCGCCGAACAGCAGGTAAGAGTGCGCCTAGGCCTGGCGAAGATAGCTGAAATCGAGGGCTTTGAGGCTACTGACGAGGAAATAGAGGCTGAGTATAAGAAGATCGCCGATGCCTATGGTATGCCCATTGAGAATGTCAAGGGGATGGTACGCTCTAAGGATATTGCCAAGGATGTGTACAACCAGAAGGCAATGGAGCTTGTCAAGGAAAATGTTGTTTATACTGATAAGGCCCCTGAGACTGAGGAGTCCAAGGACTAATAGAAAAAATTGGGCTAAACCGGCAAAACTTGGAATAAATCTTATTGTTCAGATCCATAATACTATACGCGTCTTGTGAAAGGAGTTGCACATGAGCCTTGTACCATATGTAGTAGAACAGACCAACAGGGGTGAACGCTCCTACGATATTTTCTCCCGCCTGCTAAATGACCGTATCATTCTCCTTAACGAAGAGGTCAATAATGCCTCTGCAGGAGTTATTGTGGCCCAGTTGCTCTATCTGGAGGGCCAGGACCCCGAAAAGGATATTGCGCTGTATATCAACAGCCCTGGCGGGGTGATCACGGATGGTATGGCTATTTACGACACGATGCAGTATATAAAGTGTGATGTTTCCACCATCTGCATTGGTATGGCGGCAAGCATGGGAGCGTTCCTTCTGGCTGCTGGGGCAAAGGGTAAGCGATTTGCCCTGCCAAACAGCGAGATAATGATCCATCAGCCCAGCGGCGGCGCAAAGGGCCAGGCAACAGATATCAGCATCCACGCAAACCACATCCTGCGCACCAAGAAGCGGCTGAATGAGATTCTCTCAGAGCGTACCGGCCAGCCCATAGAGGTGGTAGAGCGTGACACTGAGCGGGATAATTTCCTCACCGCCCAGGAAGCTTTGGAGTACGGCCTGATTGACAAAGTGATCGACAAGAGATAACCGGAAAGGATGCGGACGAATGCCAGTGAACAATGAAAACGATATAGCCTGTTCATTTTGCGGCAAGCCTCAAATGATGGCCGGCCAACTAATTGCCGGGGCAGGCGTGTATATCTGTGATTCCTGCGTGCGGCTGTGCATGTCTATCATCAGTGACGAGGACCGTCTGAAGCACGGCAACAGAGTCAGCGAGCGGGATGGCAGCGTTCTGTTGCCAAAGCCCGTGGAGATAAAGAGCAAGCTTGACGAATACGTCATTGGACAGAACGAGGCCAAGATAGCCCTTTCAGTTGCCGTTTATAACCATTATAAGCGTATCTATTTCACCGGGGATGACGGTGTTGAGCTCTCCAAGAGCAATGTGCTGCTTTTGGGTCCCACTGGTGTTGGCAAAACCTATCTGGCCCAAACGTTGGCAAAGCTCTTAGACGTGCCCTTTGCCATCGCGGACGCTACCACACTAACTGAGGCAGGCTACGTTGGTGATGACGTTGAGAATATCCTCCTGCGGCTTATCCAGGCTGCGGACTATGATATCTTCCGTGCTGAGCGCGGCATAATCTATATTGATGAAATCGATAAGATTTCCCGAAAGTCTGAAAACCAATCTATAACCCGGGATGTCAGCGGCGAAGGTGTGCAGCAGGCCCTGCTGAAGATACTGGAGGGCACCACAGCCAGCGTACCACCAAAGGGTGGACGAAAACATCCTCAGCAGGAGGCTATAAATATTGACACTTCCAATATCCTCTTCATCTGCGGCGGTGCATTTGACGGCCTTGAGAAGGTCGTGCAAAAGCGTATAGCCTCCAGTTCCCTTGGATTTGGAGGGGAAGTTCACGGCAAACGCGAGATGGATGAAAAGAACTGGATGAAAGAAGTCACTCCACACGATCTGGTAAAGTATGGTCTTATCCCTGAACTTGTCGGTCGTATTCCTGTGATATCGTCACTGGAGGCATTGGATGAAGGAGCCTTGGTCCGTATTTTGAGAGAGCCTAAAAACTCACTGATCCAGCAATATAAAAAGCTATTTGATTTGGACAGGGTAGATTTGGAGTTTACTGATGATGCCTTGGTGTCAATAGCTAAAAAGACTCTTGAGCGCAAGACCGGCGCACGCGGCCTACGGGCCATTTTGGAGGACCTTCTTATGCCGATAATGTACCAGGTCCCAAGCGACTACACTGTGGAAAAAGTAGTTATTACCAGAGATATGGTCGATAAAGGCAGCAATCCGGAGATAGTCTATAATAAGGAACGCAAGCCGATGAAAATAAGGATAACTACTCCCAAGCGTAAAGAGCGCAGGGAGTCGGCATCATAAAATTCAAAACAGCTTGAAGGCTGCCGCCGATAAAAACCGGTCGCAGTCTTTCGCTGGTTTTAGGAGAACATCATGCAAAATTTTACAGATGAAATCATAAAAATGGAAGGCAATATGACCCTGCCTATTCTGGCAATTCGCGGGCTGGTTTTCTTCCCTGGAATGATGTTGCAGTTTGACATCACCCGGAAAAAATCGGTGCTTGCAGCATCCGAGGCCATTGCCCGGGACCGCCTGATATTCCTGGTATCCCAGGTGCATATGTCTGAAAATGAGCCTGTAGGCGACGACCTGTACAAGATAGGCGTCATTGCCCGGGTCAAGCAGGTGCTTCACCACACCAGTGATGGCGCGAAGCTGCATGTAGAGGGGCTCTGTCGTGGCGAGATTATGTCGCTGGTCCAGGAGGACCCATATTTAGTAGGAAATATTGTCAAGTGCCCAGTGCTGACTTATAAGAAATCATACAGGTCGGAGGCACTTATCCGCATAATCCATCAGAAGTTCGACGACTATTTGCGGCTCTTTAAGCATGTGCCGCCGGATGTGCTGCTTGGGGTTTTACAGGAGAAGGACTGCGGACGCCTTGCAGATTATATTGCCGCGAATATCTCTATCGACTTCGAGCGTAAGCAGTACATACTTGATGAGCTGAGGCCGTTAAAACGAATGCAGAAGCTTATTGCGGTGCTGACAGAGGAGACCCAGATACTTCAGGTCGAGAATGAAATAAACCAGAAAGCTCAGGCACAGATCGACGAGAATCAGCGGGAATACTTCCTGAAAGAGCATTTGCGCTCTATAACCAGCGAGCTTGGTGAGGATGATAATCCACAGCAAGAGGCTGATGAAATAAAGGGGAAGGTGCTGTCCTTGAAGCTGCCCAGGGTTTGTGAGGAGAAGCTGCTCAAGGAGTGCGATAAGCTGTACCGTATGCCCTCAGGTTCCCATGAGGCCAGCGTAATAAGGCTGTATCTGGATACCTGCCTGGAGCTGCCATGGCACAAAGCCTCCAAAGAGAAGCTTGATTTGAAACGTGCCCAGAAGGTACTGGACAGGGACCACTATGGCATGGAGAAGGTGAAGGAGCGGTTTATCGAGACCCTTGCGGTGCGCAGCCTGGCCCCAGCTCAGACAGGACAGATAATCTGTCTAGTAGGCCCTCCAGGAGTCGGCAAGACCTCTATTGCGCGCTCCATTGCCCAGGCTACTGGGCGAAAGTATGTTAGAGTATCACTAGGCGGCGTAAGCGATGAAGCTGAGATAATGGGGCATAGGAAGACCTATGTGGGTTCTATGCCAGGACGTATCATTAATGCTGTAAAGCAGGCCGGCGTCAATAACCCGCTTCTGCTCCTTGACGAGATCGATAAGCTTGGCACCAACTTTAAGGGTGACCCAGCCTCGGCTCTTCTGGAGGTTCTGGACCCTGAACAGAACGGTGAATTTACAGACCACTACATCGATATGCCCTTTGACTTAAGCCAGGTGCTCTTTATCACAACGGCCAACGACGCCTCCCGTATCCCTGGCCCACTGTATGACCGTATGGACATCATTGAGCTGCGCAGTTATACCCTTGAGGAGAAGCTTAATATCGCAATGAAGCACCTTGTGCGCAAACAACTGGACAAGCACGGCGTCAAGCCGTCCCAGCTAAAATTTACCCGTACCGGTATGCGCCAGCTGATCGACGGTTATACACGTGAAGCCGGTGTGCGTACCCTTGAGAGGCATATCGCCGCAATCTGCCGTAAAGTCGCCAAGATGATAGTGACCGATGAGGAGTTCAAAAGCTATACGGTGCGTCAGGACAAGCTGGAAGAGCTGCTCGGGCCACGTAAGTATATGAAGGATAATGTATCAAAGGAGGATATTGTCGGGCTGGTAAATGGCCTGGCCTGGACCAGTGTTGGGGGAGAACTGCTGCCAATAGAGGTAGCGGTCATGGAGGGTACCGGCAAAATACAGCTTACAGGCTCTCTTGGTGATGTAATGAAAGAATCGGCAAACGCTGCCATAACCTGTATTCGCACCCGCGCGGCGGAACTGGGCATATCCCCCAAGTTTTATGAGAAATATGACATACATGTGCATGCTCCCGAGGGTGCGGTGCCAAAGGACGGTCCGTCTGCTGGTACTGCAATGGCTACTGCCATAACCTCCGCGCTTTGCGGCATTCCAGTGCGGCACGATGTTGCTATGACAGGTGAGATCACCTTACAGGGACGGGTGCTGCCCATAGGCGGGTTAAGGGAGAAATCTATGGCAGCGTATAAAAATGGTGTTAAGACAGTGCTTTTTCCTGCAGATAACCTGCCTGATTTGGCAGATATAGACCCGATCGTAAAGGATAACGTGCAGTTTATTCCCGTTAAAAAAATTGATTCCGCACTAGAAAACGCGCTTCAGTATATGCCAATGCCTCTGCCACAAGAAACTACTGTTATACAGGCAGAGGTCGTAAAGGCGCCAGCTTCCGGGTACGCCTGCGACAGCGGCCCACAGCAAAGGAGTTACCAGTGAATTTTCAGAATGCGGAATTTGAAATGGCTGCAGGTACTGCAAAGCAGCTCCCAAAGGTTGGCTTGCCAGAGATAGCTTTCTCAGGCAGGTCAAACGTAGGTAAGTCTTCGCTGCTGAACAAACTTGTAAACCGCAAGGCTTTGGCGCGGACCAGCTCTACTCCGGGGAAGACTGCTACTATCAATTTCTATAGGCTTACAGAATGCCGTTTTGTTGACCTTCCCGGCTATGGCTATGCTAAAGTTGCAAAGAGCGAAAAAGAGCGCTGGGCCTCCTTAGTAAACAGTTACTTTGCTCAGGAGAGGCAGCTTCGTTTGGTACTTCAGCTTGTCGATATGAGGCATAAACCTACTGCGGACGATTTGCAGATGATAGATTTTTTACAGTCAGGCAGATACCCCTTCGCGGTTGTATGTACTAAAAGCGATAAACTAAATAAGTCTGAGACTGCGGCGCAGACGGAGCTTTTTACAGAGCTTTTTGCCACAAAGGGTATAGCCTTTTATCCATTCTCTGCCGTAAAAGGCTCTGGCTTGGATGAGATCAAGGCGCTGATCGCAAGCGCTGTTGAAGGGTAAAACATATTTGGGAAAGGGATGGTATATATTTATTCACCTTGTTTAAGCATTAATAAAGAGGGCCATTTGGCTATAAGTGGCTGTGATACGATCACTTTAGCAGAGCAATATGGTACACCGCTCTATGTTATGAGCGAGGATGAAGTTCGACGCGTCTGCAAGAGCTATGTTGATTCCTTTGAAAAATATTATCAGGGTAATGGACGGCCTATCTATGCCAGTAAAGCGTTCAGCTGCAAGGAGATGTACCGTATCGTTACCAGCGAGGGTCTGGATGTGGAGGTAGTGTCAGGCGGCGAGCTTTACACCGCGCTGCAAGCTGGTGTTCCCGGAAAAAATATTCATTTCCAGGGAAATAATAAAACTGTGCAGGAGCTAGAATTTGCCATAGACAACAATGTCAGTGATATTGTCGTGGATAACTTTGCCGAGCTGGAGCTGCTGGGAAAGCTTGCTAGGGAAAAGGGCAAGACGGTGCGTGTTTCTCTACGCATAAAGCCGGGTATAGATGCTCATACCCATGAGTTTATCCGCACAGGCCAGGTAGATTCTAAGTTTGGCCTAGACTTGGCAAGCGGAGAAGCTTTACAGGCTGTTGATCGCGCTATTGAAATGAACGGTGTAAAGCTTATTGGCTTACACTGCCATATTGGTTCTCAGATCATGGAGAAAGAACCGTTTGTCCACGCTGCTGAGGTCATGCTGGAACTTCATGATCGGATATATAAAGAGTTTGGCGTAGAGCTTGAACAGTTGAATCTGGGCGGCGGCTTTGGTATCCACTATCTCGAGACTGATGATTTTATCCCATACCACGAGTATATGGAGGCGGTCTCTGCGAAGATCGGAGAAAAATGTATAGAGTATGGTATAAATCAGCCTAAGATTTATATTGAACCGGGCCGCTCTATCGCGGGAGAGGCTGGCATTACCCTGTAC
>CANPBX010000005.1 GCA_947572385.1 uncultured Clostridia bacterium | reverse complement strand
AAGGCCGCTCTGGGTGAGAGCAGCCTTCTTAAAGAGGAAGTAAGGAGTTAAAAATGAGGATATGATGAAAAAGAGTCGTTCTGTGGCTCTGCCTGCCACGATGATATAGTACCCTATAATTATGAAGATTCTCTGAACTGGCCGTGAATTTTGTTTAGCTTTTATTTTAACTTTCTGGTTTTGTAAAATAGCGAGGGCTATTAGTGTCACTGCGTATCTCCGGCAGCCATAAAGTACCTCTGTAGAGCTCTCCCTGTCCTCCAGGTCTATCATCAGCCACCTCTGGCTTTTTCCCTTCCGGGTCCTATTATAGACGTCCCGGAGCTCAGCCGAGCATTCTGGCAGTATCTCCTCCGCCAGCGCCTTTTGCTTTGGGCCAACAACCGCCATAACAGTAAAATAGGTTTCTCTCGGATATATCGTGCATAGGGTCTCCCCCGCTTTCTTATACTTCATGTTACAGCCCGCTCCATACTGCATGAGCTGTACTCTATTTTCCCGGAGCAGCTATATGCCTCCTTTATCTCTCCGGAAAAATGCATAAAACTGGATCGCCGGTGTATTCGCCTATTTCCTCCAAGGTCGGACATATATTCTTGTCCTTCAGCTCTATCATATCAATGCCTCCCCTGAGTAGTATCCTCGCAGGATCATAGCGCCTTGCCACGCAAAACAATTTTGCTGTTTTATTATGGTTCTCCCCTTGACCCCTGGTCCTTTTTGATGTAGAATTGCCATAGGTTCACAAAATATGAAAGGAGCCAATTCATGAAATTTTCTGAAATGCCCTATTCCAGACCGGATATGGACGCCATGTTTTCCCGGCTAGACCAGCTGACCTCCCAACTGGAGGCCGCCTCCAGCGCCCAGGCGCAGCTGGAGCTATTTAAGGAGAAGGACCAGCTTATGTCCCACTTCAGCACGCTTTCCAGTATCTGCTCCATACGCAACACTGTTGATACCCGGGACAAGTTCTATGAGGACGAGCAGGCCTATCTTGATGAACAGTATCCTCTTATCTCCGAGAAGCTGCAGGCCTTTAACAAGGTCTTAGTTGCCTCTCCCTTCCGGGCTCAGCTAGAAAAGGAGCTTGGGGCGCTGCTGTTCACGAATATCGAGCTGGAGCTGAAGTCCTTTACCCCCGAGATCGTCCCTTTGATGCAGGAGGAGAACAGGCTCACCACCGAGTACCAGAAGCTCTATGCCAGCGCCCGCATTGACTTTATGGGAAAGACCGTCACTATCGCCCAGCTGGGGCCCTATAAGCAGGACCCGGACAGGTCTGTGCGGAAGGCCGCTATTGAGGCCGAGGGCGGCTTCTTTGACCAAAACCAGGAGGCCCTCGACGAGCTCTATGATAAGCTGGTAAAAAATCGCACCGAGCAGGCCAGGAAGCTGGGCTTTGAGAACTATGTGCCCCTGGGCTTTATTCGCATGGGCCGCAACTGCTATACCCCGGAGGATTTGGACAGCTTCCGCAAGCAGGTGGTGCGTGACCTGGTGCCGCTGACAGTCAAGGTAAAGTCACGTCAGGCAAAGCGTCTTGGCATAGACGACTTCAAGTTCTATGATAATGTGTTCATGTTCAAAGGCGGCTCCGCAAAGCCCCAGGGCACTTCTGAGGAGATAATGGCTGCCGGCAGGAAGATGTACCATGAGCTGTCAAAAGAGACCGGCGAGTTCATCGACCTTATGCTGGAGAACGAGCTGTTTGATGTGCTTGCAAAGGAGGGCAAGGCCCCCGGCGGATACTGCACCAGCCTGCCCGACTATAAATACCCCTTTATCTTCTCAAACTTCAACGGCACCTCCGGGGACGTGGATGTGCTCACCCACGAGGCGGGCCACGCCTTCGCCAATTTCATTGCCGACAGAACCATCCCTGTTCCCGACAGCCGCTGGCCCAGCATGGAGGGCTGCGAGACCCACTCCATGAGCATGGAATTCCTCACCGCGCCCTGGCATAACCTGTTCTTTGGGGATATGACCGACAAGTACGAGCTCTCCCACGCTGAGGACGCCCTCAGCTTCATCCCCTACGGCTGCCTTGTGGACCACTTCCAGTATGAGGTGTACAGCCATCCTGAGATGACCCCCCAGGAGCGCAACGAGACCTGGGCGCGCCTTGACAGGATGTACCGCCCGTATCTGGACTTTGATGGCCTGCCCTTCTACGGCCGCGGCGCCGGCTGGCAGCGGCAGATGCACATCTACCAGAGCCCCTTCTACTATATCGACTACTGCCTGGCACAGGTCATGAGCCTGCAGTTCTTCGCCCTCTCGCTGAAGGACAGGAACGAGGCCTGGAGAAAGTATATGGACTTTGTCAGGCTGGGCGGCACAAAGACCTTTATCGACCTGGCACACTCGGTGGATATGCGCTCGCCCATCGACGAGGGGTGCGTAAAGGACGTATGCACCGCCGCATTTGAGTGGACTGAAAAGCACCTTGTAGAGTAAATTCCCATCCTGATATTACTATAAAAACACCGCCGCCGGATTAAACTCTGGCGGCGGTGTTTTTAGTAAACGCACTTATTTTCTATTCCACGCGCTCGAATACGTCTTCAATATGGATGTCCAAGTCGTCAAAAAGGCTGCACTTAAAGGTCATTGGGATGGCAGCGCGCTGGGCGGGGGTCATGTCCTCCAGCTCATAGTCTGGGTAGACTATATAGACATTTTCAAACTCCAGCTTGCCGTCCTTTAGAATATATACTTCTATAGATTTCTCCGGCCCATTCACAATCCAGTACTCCTTAACACCGCTCTGCTCATAAACCTGCCGCTTATAGCCCCTGTCTCTGCTGGCCGTGCTTGGTGAGAGCACCTCAACTACCAGGTCGGGGGCACCGTATACACCTTTTGTCCTGACTTTATAGGGGTCACAGACCACCATACCATCCGGCACAAAACGGTCTTTATCCGTTAGGTAAAGGTCCACGCCGTCCCCGAAAGACTGGCATTTCTTCCCCCTGAGGTAGTTGTAGAAAATCATCGATATATTCTGAGATATGCGGAAGTGATTGACATGGGGGCGGGGCGACATCGCCACTGCCACACCGTCAATCAGTTCCTCCCATACATCGTCCTGGCAGTATTCTGCTGGATTCTCCATAGTAACTCTCCTCCTTTTCCATATATTTGGCTTTGAGCCGGGAAATTATTCCGCCCATCCCCTGCTGCGCTCCACCGCCCTATGCCACCGTGCCAAATTCTGCTCACGAAGCTCCGGTGTGCAGTCTGGGGTAAATGTCTGGTCCTCGCGCCATAGGGAGCGAAGGGCGTCCTGGCTATCCCATAGTCCTACGGCAAGGCCAGCCATCATGGCGGAGCCAAGGGCGGTGGTCTCCAGACAGGCGGGGCGCTTAACGTGCCTGTTGGAGATATCAGCCTGATACTGCATGAGGAAGCGGCTGCGGGAGGCGCCGCCGTCTACGCGCAGCTCTGAAAGGCTTACGCCGGCCTCCTGCTCCATAGCGTGTATCAGGTCGTAGCTCTCGAGGGCGATGCTCTCCAGCACAGCCCGGCAAACATGGGCCCGCTGGGTGCCCCGGGTGATCCCCAAGAGTGCGCCCCTGGCGTACATATCCCAGTAGGGCGCTCCCAGGCCCGTGAAGGCCGGGACAAAGCTCACGCCTCCGGTGTCCTCAACTGTCTCAGCCAGCCGGTCGGCCTCCTGGGGGGTCTCGATCATCTTAAGCTCGTCCCGGAGCCACTGGATGGCTGAGCCCGCGTTAAATGCGCTGCCCTCCAGAGCGTATACCGTCCTGCCGTTCAGCTTCCAGGCTACGGTCGTGAGCAGGCCTTTTGAATGTACCGGCTCCTCCCCAGTGTTCATCAGCACGAAGCAGCCAGTTCCATAGGTGTTCTTCGCCATACCCTTGTCAAAGCAGCACTGTCCAAAGAGCGCCGCATGCTGGTCCCCTGCCATACCCGATATGGGTATCTCGCGTCCAAGGAGCGTCTTGCTGCATATGCCTATCTCTCCCCCACACTCCACTATCCTTGGAAGGGCACTTTCAGAGATCCCCAGCTCCTTTAGCATCGTGCTGTCCCAGCAGTGCTTGTTTATGTCCATGAGCATGGTGCGGGAGGCGTTGGAGATGTCCGTCACAAAGGACCTGCCCTCGGTGAGGGAGAACACCAGCCAGCTGTCGATGGTGCCAAGGCATAGGCGGCCCTTGCCGGCCAGCTCCCGGGCGGCGGGGACATTGTCCAAAATCCACTTCATCTTTGTGCCGGAGAAGTAGGGGTCGATAAGCAGGCCGGTGGTGCTCTTGATGTACTCCCCCATGCCGTCGGCGGCAAGGCGTTCGCACTCCGGGGCGGTGCGGCGGCACTGCCAGACGATGGCGTTGCAGACGGGTATGCCGGTTTGGCTGTCCCAGGCCACGGTGGTCTCCCTCTGGTTCGTGATGCTTATGGCCGCCACGTCTTCGGCGGAGACTCCGGCCTTTGCCACCGCCGCCCGGCAGACATATATCACCGTCTGGAGTATCTTCACCGCGTCGTGCTCCACGTAGCCGGGCTGGGGGTATATCTGGGGGAACTCCTGCTGGGCCACGGCGGCTATGCCGCCCAGCGCGTCGAAAAGTATGGCGCGGGTACTGGTGGTGCCCTGGTCTATGGCCAGTATGTACTTGCCTAGGGTCATAAGATCACCGACTTTCTATGTTTTTTTAGCCTTACCGCTTTTTCATGTGCAAAATCAAGAAACTTCCTTATAGCCAGTTTTGGCTATCTCTCCCATCAACCGGGCCCCTGCCGAAGGCGTTGTGTATCCCCGGCATATCATATCCACCACTCCGGGGTGAGCTCCCCCAGGGTCACGACCCTCTTGCTCTCATAGTCCATGAGTATCTCTATATTCTTGTAGCCCTCCGGCATAAGCTGCACCATCAGCTCCCGGCACGCGCCGCAGGGAGCGCCTGACTTTCCGTCGGGCATGATGGCAATGACCCGCTTTATCTCCTGCTCACCACAGGTTATCATGTTGAAGATGGCGTTGCGCTCGGCGCAGATGCCAAGGGTCGAGCAGGTGTCTATGCAGACCCCGGTATATATCTTCCCGGAACCCGAAAGCACCGCGGCGGCGACTCCGCCAGCCTCTATGTATTCCGATATTCTCCTGTCGTTCTGCACGGCTTTTGCCGCCTGGTACATTTTCTCCCATGTCTCCATAAGCTTTACCCCTTCTTTATCCGCTCCATGGCCTCTTTCGTCTTGTCCGCGTCCCCAAAGGCCGACAGTCTCATGCAGCCCGCGCCGTTCTTACCGAAGCCCTCGCCGGGGGTGCCCACTATCTGCTTTTCGTTGAGAAGATAGTCAAAATACTCCCAGCCGCCCATATTGTCCGGGCACTTAAACCATACGTAGGGGGAGTTCTCGCCGCCGGTGAACCAGTAGCCCAGCTCCCTGAGAGCGTCCACCATCACCCCGGCGTTGCGCTTATAGTAGGCCACGGCGTCCCGGGTCTGTTTAATGCCCTCGGGAGTGAACACGGCTTCGGCTGCCCGCTGGGTGATATAGTTCACGCCGTTGAACTTGCTGCCCTGGCGGCGCTGCCAGAGGGCGGCCACGGACACGCCGTCGAAGCAGAGCTCCTTCTTTATCACCGTGTAGCCGCAGCGCATACCTGTAAAGCCCGCTGTTTTTGACAGGGAGCAGAACTCTATGGCGCATTTCTCCGCGCCGGTTATCTCGAAGATGCTCCTGGGCAGGCCGGGAGACACGAAGCTCTCATAGGCCGAGTCAAAGAGTATCACGGCCTTCTGGTCCAGGGCGTAGTCCACCCAGGCCTGAAGCTGCTCTCTATTATACACAGCGCCGGTGGGGTTATTGGGTGAGCAGATGTATATGATGTCGGCGGGGTGGTCCGCCTTGGGCATGGGCAGGAAACCATTTTCCATGTTGGCGTCGGCGTAGACAATTTTCCTGCCGGACATGATGTTGGTGTCCACATACACCGGGTACACCGGGTCCGGGACCAGGACGGTGTTGGCGTCGTCGAAAATATCCACGATATTGCCCACGTCGGACTTGGCCCCGTCGCCCACAAAGATCTCCTCGGCCTCCACGTCCACGCCGAGACTCTGGTAGTAGCCCGCGATAGCTTCACGCAGGAAGGGGTAGCCGTTGCTGTCCGGGGAATAGCCCCGGAAGGTCTCCTTCTTGGCCATCTCGTCGGTGGCTTTGTGCATGGCCTCTATCACCACCGGGGCAAGGGGCAGGGTCACGTCGCCGATGCCCATACGGATAAGCTGGTTATCCGGGTGCTTTTCGGTGAACTCGTTGACCTTCTTTGCGATGGTTACGAACAGGTAGCTCTGCTCTAAATTCTGAAAATTACCGTTTAGCTTCACTCTGTATCAATCCTTTCTGTTATAATGCCCTCAGTCTTGCTCTTTCCCGGCCGCGTATGCCCTCGCTTCGGCAAGCGTGTGCTCCATATAGCCCTGCTTGCCGTCGGTATAGGCCGTCTGCACGTTATTACACTCTTTTTGAAGCCTGATTTTCAGCGCTTCATACTCCCTGGCCTTTTCGGGAAAGGCGTTCATATAGTCCCGCAGGTCCACATAGTTGTGCCACTGTAGGCTGTCATACTCCAATATATGCACCTGGTGCGTGCGCACCAGCTCCTCGGTCTCCAGCACGTAGAGCAGGTTGCTTGAAAAACGGTTGTGACGCTCCTGAAAGCCCCGCTCTGTAAGCCGCCCCAGCGGCAGACCCTCCATGCTTTCAACGCCCACGGCAATGTCGATAATTGGCTTTGCCTGTATGCCCTCTATGGCCGTGCTGCCGATGTGCTGAATATCCTCGGCGCTGTCCCCGAAGACCTCCCAGAGCACCCGGATGGTCTCCTGGGCCTGCCGGGCCCACTCCGGGTCGTGAGAGCTCAGAGCTACCGTGCCGCGCTTTAAACCTGTCATGCTTTCTCCTCTGCGTATTCAACCGCCGCGCCGATAAAGCCCTTGAAAAGCGGGTGGGCCCGGTTGGGTCTGCTCTTGAACTCCGGGTGGAACTGACCCGCCACGAAGAAGCGCTTGTCCGGCAGCTCTACAGACTCCACCAAGCGGCCGTCAGGAGAGGTGCCGCTTATCTTCATGCCGTTCTGCTCGACGGTCTCCCGGAACTCGTTGTTGAACTCATAGCGGTGGCGGTGCCGCTCGTCTATAAGCTCTTTGCCGTAGCACTGTGCCATTTTTGTGCCAGGCTTTATCTCACAGGGGTAGCTGCCCAGGCGCAGGGTGCCGCCCTTATTTATGTCGGCGTTCTGGTCGGGCATGAAGTCTATGACCTTGTTAAGGCCATACTCGTCGAACTCGCCGGAATTTGCGTCCGCTATGCCGCAGACGTTCCGGCAGAACTCTATCACCGCCACCTGCATACCCAGGCATATGCCGAGATATGGTATGTCCCGCTCCCGGGCAAACTTTGCCGCCAGCACCATGCCCTCAATGCCCCGGCTGCCAAAGCCCCCGGGGATAATTATACCGTGGCAGTCCCCCAGGCGGGTGGCCACGTTCTCCTCGTCCAAGGTCTCGGAGTCCACCCAGTCGATGTCCACCCTGGCGCTGTGGTCATAGCCCGCGTGGGCCAGGGCCTCCATGACGGAGAGGTACGCGTCGTGGAGCTTCACGTACTTGCCCACAAGGGCTATGCGCACGGTGCGCTTGCGGCCGCGTATCTTTTCCACCATACCCAGCCACTCGCTCATGTTGGGCTCTGGGGTGGTAAGGTTCAGCTCACGGCAGACTATGTCGGAGAATTTGCTCTTTTCCAGCATTATGGGCGCTTCATAGAGCACGGGTATGGTCAGGTTCTCGATAACGCAGTCCGAACGCACGTTGCAGAACATGGCTATCTTCTCGAATATACTGTGGTCGTCTATGGGCACGTCCGTGCGCAGGACTATTATGTTCGGCTTTATGCCCATGCCCTGGAGCTCCTTGACGGAGTGCTGGGTGGGCTTCGACTTATGCTCCCCGGAGCCCTTCAGGTAGGGCACCAGGGTCACGTGGATAAACAGGGAGTTCTCCGGCCCCACCTCCTGGCTGACCTGCCGGATGGCCTCTAAAAAGGGCTGGCTCTCGATGTCTCCCGCCGTGCCGCCTATTTCCGTTATCACTATGTCGGCGTTGTTCTTGCTGCCCACGCTGTAGATAAAGCTCTTTATTTCCGAGGTGATATGAGGTATCACCTGGATGGTCTCCCCCAGGTACTCCCCCCGGCGCTCCTTATTCAGCACGTTCCAGTACACCTTGCCGGTGGTAAGGTTGGAGAACTTGTTGAGGTCCTCGTCGATGAACCGCTCATAGTGGCCCAGGTCCAGGTCCGTCTCAAGGCCGTCCTCGGTGACATACACCTCGCCGTGCTGATAGGGGCTCATGGTGCCCGGGTCCACGTTGATGTATGGGTCCAGCTTCTGGGCGGCCACCTTCAGACCCCGGGATTTCAACAGGCGGCCCAAGGACGCCGCCGTTATGCCCTTGCCAAGGCCGGAGACCACGCCGCCGGTTACGAATATGTACTTTGCCATGTTGATCCTCTCCTTTTTAAGACCTTGGGACTCTGTCCCAAACCCTGCCGCCTTTGAAAAGGCGGGCTTCACAAAGTGAAGTCATCGAAACATTTTCCATTCGCTTCGCTCAGACTTCTATTTCGCCGTCGAACACCTTCACGGCCTCGCCGGTCATGCGCACCCGCTCGTCGGTATAGTTTATCACCAGGTCCCCGCCCCGCAGATGTACGGTGATATCCTCACCCATTTTACAGTATCCGTTAAGGCACGCCGCCACCGCCGCCGCGCAGGCCCCGGTGCCGCAGGCCATGGTCTCCCCGCTGCCCCGCTCCCAGACCCGCATTTTAAGGGTGTGGCTGTCTATGACCTCTATAAACTCCGTGTTCACCCCCTGGGGGAATATGAGGTCCTTCTCGAACCTGGGGCCAACAGTTTCCAGGTCCAGCTCCATGGGGTCGCCGCCGAACAGTACGCAGTGGGGGTTGCCCATGGACACGCAGGTGACCTCATACTCGCCCCCGGCCACGGACACCGTCTCCCCGACTATCCGCTCTCCGGGCAGGCTGACAGGTATCCTCCCCGGCACAAGCTCCGCCCGGCCCATGTCAACAGTCACAGCCACAGCTTCGCCGTTCTTCTCTATTATATCACAATATTTCACGCCGCTCAACGTGTCTATCTCCAAATGCTTCTTATGGGCAAGTCCAGTGTCGTACAGGAACTTCGCCACGCAACGTATACCGTTGCCGCACATCATGGCTTCGCTGCCGTCGGCGTTGAAAATGCGCATCCTTCCGTCGGCAATGTCCGAGGGGCAGACCATTATGATGCCGTCGCCGCCCACCCCCTTATGCCTGTCGGAAAGGCGTATGGAGAGGGCCTCGGGGTCTTCTATATTCTGGCTGAAGCAGTCAAAGTATACATAGTCATTGCCGCAGCCGTGCATTTTCGTAAATTTCAGGGTCCCCATAATTTACCTCCAATTCTATGCTCTTTTACGCAGAGTTGAGGTGCAAAGCACCTCAATCTCTCGAGCACTTCTCCGCGTCAATAGCCAGCACGAACATCAGCGCGTAGAGCGCGTCGTCCGGGCTCATGACGTCGATGGTGTACGTGTCCGTCCAGTTCCAGAGCTCCTTGCTTATCACCGCCAGCACGTCGCCCATGGGCCCGAGGATGGTATAGTCCCACTCGGTCCAGTCGCCCTGTATCTGCCAGCCGTTGAAATCTATGTTGTACTTGGGCTTAAAGAAGGTGAATTCCTTGCTTATGGAGCCTATGTACTGCTCCCCCAGGTACACCTCGAACCTGGGCATCCATGTGAGCACCTTCTCCTTCACCGTGCCTATCTCATGACCCTCGGGGTCAAATATCTTCAGGCAGTGCCCCCAGCTGAGCTGGCCCTTCACGGTATAGGCCACGCTGCCGTCCTCGTAGTAGATGTCATAGCTGTCCAGCCACGAAAACATTTTTTGTTTAAATAGCAGCTTCATTTTTTCTCCTTACTCACTCTATTGTAAATTCCAACGCCCCGAGATCCTCATGGCAGAGACGGTACTGCCCCGCTCTGCACAGCGCGTTCGCGGGCACGACAAACCCCTGCTCTGCCTCGTCCTCTCTGCCAATGCCCACCGCGCCCAGGATCTGGTTTTCCAGGTCCGCCGGGCGGTACACCGTGTGCCAGGCTCCGTCGTACAGATAGTCGACCCTCAAATTGTCGGGGTCCGGGTTCGGAAGCTCTCCGTTGCCGGAGACCTTCACACTCAAGACCTTCAGCTCCAAACCGTCCATACTAAAGTCCTCTATGGACACAAGCTCCGCCGAAACGCCCTCAACGCTTGCCGGCTCCTCCGCGTCCTCCCAGCGGGGGAACAGCGGTCCGTCCGCCGGCATCTCAAAGGTGCCCGCCTCGGTATGGTAATAAATTGTGCTTGACGTGGAGCTCTCCGGCTCGCTGTACTCGCCGCCCTCGGGAACAGTCACCTTCACGAACCACTCCCCTTCATGCTCCCAGAAGCTGTCAAGAGCATGGGCGGGAAGCTGTGCCCAGAACCCGAAGCCCTCCTCGTTCTTCCAGCGCAGGCGCACCTGCAGCGGCCTGCCGTCGGCGGTAGCATGGACGGTGGATATCTCATAGCCCTCGTGCCCCTCCACCGGCCTCCAGCCGGGGAACTTGAAGTCCTCTACAGCCTCGCGGTCCTCGGGGAAGGGCGTGGGCTCGGGCGTGGGGATTGGATTGCCGTTTTCATCATATGGCCCGTCGGGAAACGGGCCGTCAGCGCCCATGTCCTCACCCTTGCCGGTAAGGCCCTCAGGGGGAAGCCACCAGCTTGGGGTGACCCACTGGCCTTCGGGCAGGGGCTTATAGGTCGCGGCAAACTCCCAGCCGCGCACCAAGTAGCCGTAGTTCATCCAATTCCACTCCCGGGCCCAGAGCATCAGCTCCTCCTCAGAAAGCCCCGCCAGCCTTGCCAGCTCGCTGTCCTCCTGGGGGCTTTGGAACGTGAAGCGGAAGACCCCCTCATAACACGCGCCGTCGGCGATGGTGTCCTCGCCGTAGAGCCCGGTCACAGCCTCGTCATTTATCCACCAGAGTTCGCTCCCGGCAAGATGAGCTCCGCTCTCCACCAAGTCCAGCTCGAACTGCAGGTTCTCCAGCAGGCCCTTGTTCCCGGCGTAGGCGGCAAAGGAGTTGACCCCATCCCCCCAGCCCTCTATCGTCTCGGGCACATAGGGCTCCACGTCCCGCTCCGCCACCCGGCTGACCTCTCCCGCCCTCCCGGCCCCGCCGGTCTCCGGCTCCCCGTCCACCGGCAGGCACCCCGGCAGCGTCAGCAGCGTGACTGCGGCCAGTAAGATGATTGATGTAAATTTTTTCATATTTATCGCTCCTTTTGAATAGTATATTGCTTTCTACTATCCAAGTCGCAAAAAATCCCGGGGTATTTTAAACCTCCACCTCGCCGTCGAAAATTTTTACGGCCTCGCCGGTCATTATGACCCTTTCATCGGTGTAGTTTATTTTAAGCTCGCCGCCCTTTAAGAGCACCCGGATATCCTGTCCCTTGGGACAGAAGCCGTTCAGGGTAGCGGCCACCACCGCCGCGCAGGTGCCCGTGCCGCAGGCCATGGTCTCCCCGCTGCCACGCTCCCAGATCCGTGCCTTTAGGGTGCGGCTGTCTATGACCTCTACAAAGCCCACGTTCACCCGCTGGGGGAACAGGGGGTCGCGCTCTATCACTGAGCCCAGCTTCTCCACGTCCACCTTGTCCACCGAGGACACAAACAGGGTAACATGGGGATTGCCCAAGGAACAGCAGGTTATCTCCCTCTGCTCCCCGGCAAGCTCCACCCGGCGGCCTATCACCGGCCCGCCCGGGAGCTTCACAGGCACTGTTTCGGGCTCCAGGCTGACCCTTCCCATGTCCACCGCCACCTGATGGCACAGGCCGTTCTTTGTAATGACTGTGCACTCCTTAACGCCGCTTTTGGCCTCGATACGCATGACCGCCCGGCCCACGCCCGCGGGAGTGCCCCTGACTATGCCGTTATCGAACAGGTACTTGGCGACGCACCTTATGCCGTTGCCGCACATCCAGCCTTCGCTGCCGTCCCGGTTGAACATGGTCATCTTCGCGTCGGCACAGTCCGAGGGGCCGATGAGTATCACGCCGTCACCGCCCACGCCGTTATGCCTGTCCGAAAGGCTCACCGCCAGGGACTCGGGCGAGGACACCCGGTTCTTTGGGTCAAAGCAGTTCACATATACATAGTCGTTAGAGCAGGCGGACATCTTCGTAAACCTTATCCTCTGCTTCTCCTCTTTAAGGTCGTTGATATCCACCAGCTCGATGTTCTCGGGGGTGTACCGGCTCATAAGGGAGTCCGCCAGGGCGTTGGCCGTGTCTATGGCCGTAAGGCAGGGTATGCCCAGAAGGCTTGCCTTGCGCCGTATCTTCACGCTGTCCCGGGCGGGGTTGCGGCCCTTGGCAGAGGTGGAGATGACATAGTTCACCTGCCCGCTCTCCAGAAGGGTGATGGTGTTGCGGCCGGAGTTCTCGTGTATCTTGTCCACCACCATCACGTTAAGCCCGGCCTTAAAGAGCACCAGGGCCGTGCCCCCCGTGGCGTAGAGCTTGAAGCCCAGCCGGTCGAATTTCTTTGCTATCTCGGCGATCTCCGACTTGTCCTGGTCCCGGACGGTTATAAATACGCCGCCGCCCTTGCGCATATTGTGCCCCGACGCCACAAGTCCCTTGTAGAGGGCCTCCTCAAGGCTTGTGCCGATGCCCAATACCTCGCCGGTGGACTTCATCTCCGGCCCCAGGTGGGTGTCCACGTCCGCCAGCTTCTCGAAGGAGAACACCGGCACCTTCACCGCTACGTAGGGGGACGGCTTATAGAGCCCTGTGCCGAAGCCCAGGTCCCGGAGCTTATACCCAAGGCTCACCTTAGTTGCCAGGTCGCACATGGGCACGCCGGTGACCTTGCTGATATAGGGCACCGTCCGGGAGGCCCGGGGGTTCACCTCTATCACATATATCTCGCCGTCCATTATGATATACTGTAGGTTTATAAGCCCTATGCCGTGGAGCTCCCGGCAGAGGGTCTCGGTGGTGGCCACTATCTTCGCGCTCATGCCGTCGTCAATGTCCGAGGCCGGGTATACGGCTATACTGTCGCCGGAGTGTATTCCTGTGCGCTCCACGTGCTCCATGATGCCGGGGATCAGTATCTCCTCGCCGTCGCAGATGGCGTCCACCTCTATCTCCATGCCCGAGAGGTACTTGTCGATAAGCACCGGGTTGTCCTGCTTGGTGGAGAGGATTATCCGCATATACTCCTCAATGTCCTCCGGGCAGGTGGCGATTATCATGTTCTGTCCGCCCAGCACGTAGGAGGGCCGCATAAGCACGGGATAGCCCAGCTGCTCCGCCGCCGCCAACGCCTCCCCGGCGGTCATCACCGTGGAACCCCTGGGGCGCTTTATGCCCGAGCGCTCCAGCAATTCGTCAAAACGCTCCCTGTCCTCGGCCATATCTATGGTGTCGGCCGAGGAGCCCAGAATGGGTATATTGTTTGCCGCCAGGGTCTTTGTAAGCTTTATGGCCGTCTGCCCGCCGAAGGCCACCACCACGCCGAGGGGCTTCTCGATATTTATAATGTCCATCACGTCCTCGGGGGACAGGGGCTCGAAGTACAGCCTGTCGCCGGTGTCGAAGTCCGTGGAGACGGTCTCGGGGTTATTGTTGACTATCACCACCTGATAGCCCAGCTTTTGCAGGGCCATAACGCAGTGTACGCTGGCATAGTCGAACTCAATGCCCTGGCCTATGCGTATGGGCCCGGAGCCCAGCACCATAATGGTCTGTTTGTCCCCTTTATCACGGATAAACTCCGCGGCCTCGTCCTCCCCGCCGCTTTCCGGGGTGTCATAGGTAGCGTAAAAGTAGGGGGTATGGGCGGCGAACTCTCCCGCGCAGGTGTCCACCATCTTGAAGGTGGTCTGGCGCTTATAGTCCACCTTGCAGCCCGAGAGCCTTGCTATGGCCGCGTCCGGGTATCCCAGCCGCTTGCCCCTGGTGTAGAGTTCCTCGGTAAGCTGGCCTTTCATAAGCTCCCGCTCGTAGTCCAGAAGGTTCATAAGCTTCGAGAGGAACCACCGGTCTATCATGGTCAGTTCATAGAGCTCGTCCACGGTCTTCCCGCGCTTTAGGAGCTCATACACGGCGAACAGCCTCTCGTCGGTGGCGTGCTCAGCTATGCGCAGAAGGGTGTTCTCGTCCTCGTCCGCAAACTTCTTCATATTCAGGGTGTCAAGCCCTATCTCCGCCCCGCGCACGGCCTTCATCAGGGCCATCTCGAAGCTGTCGGCGATGCTCATAACCTCGCCGGTGGCCTTCATCTGGGTGCCCAGGTCCCGCTTGGCGTACACGAACTTGTCAAAGGGCCACTTGGGGAACTTCACCGCCACATAGTCTATGGTGGGCTCAAAGGCCGCGTAGGTCACGCCGGTGACCGCGTTCTTTATCTCGTCCAGCCTGTAGCCGATGGCTATCTTGGTGGCAACCTTCGCTATGGGATAGCCCGTGGCCTTTGAGGCCAGGGCCGAGGAGCGGCTGACCCTGGGGTTCACCTCTATGACGGCGTACTCGAAGCTGGTGGGATGCAGGGCAAACTGGCAGTTGCAGCCGCCCTCTACTCCCAGCTCGTTTACTATATCCAAAGCCGCCGTGCGCAGCATCTGGTACTCCTTGTCCGAGAGGGTCACCGCCGGAGCGATGACTATGGAGTCGCCGGTGTGCACCCCCACCGGGTCCAGGTTCTCCATGGAGCAGATGGTGATGGCGTTGCCCGCGCCGTCCCGCATGACCTCGAACTCTATCTCCTTCCACCCGGCGATGCTCTTTTCCACCAGCACCTGGGTGATGGGCGACAGGGCCAGGCCGTTGGCGGTTATCTCCCTAAGTTCATGGGGGTCGTTTACTATGCCGCCGCCGGTGCCGCCCAGGGTGAAGGCCGGCCGGATTATCACCGGGTAGCCTATCTCACCGGCAAAGGCCTCCGCGTCCTCCACGGTGGTCACCACCTTTGAGGGCACGCAGGGCTGGCCGATGCGCTCCATGGCGTCCTTGAAGAGCTGCCTGTCCTCGGCCTTGTCTATGGTCTCCGGGCCCGCGCCCAGCAGCCGCACGTTGTGCTTACCCAAAAAGCCCTCTTTGGCAAGCTGCATGGAGAGGGTCAGCCCCGTCTGTCCGCCGAAGCCGGAGAGTATGCTGTCAGGCCTCTCCTTCTCGATGATGCGCTTGACGGTGGTAAGATTAAGCGGCTCGATATATATGCGGTCGGCCATGGCCTGGTCGGTCATGATGGTGGCCGGGTTGGAGTTCACCAGCACTATCTCGATGCCGTCCTCCCGAAGGGCCCTGCAGGCCTGGGTCCCGGCGTAGTCGAACTCTGCGGCCTGGCCTATGACTATGGGGCCGGAGCCTATGACTAAAACTTTCTTGATGTCTTTATTCAGCGGCATACAGATGACCCTCCTATCATACTAAAGAACCTGTCAAACAGCCACTCCGTGTCCAGGGGCCCCGCGCAGGCCTCCGGGTGAAACTGGGTGGTAAAGGCGTTGCAGTCGGTGTACCGCACACCCTCGCAGGTGCCGTCGTTCACGTTCACATAGAGCTCCCGGCCCTTCTCAGCCGGTATGCTGCCGCCCACAACGGCATAGCCGTGGTTCTGGCTGGTGATGTACACCCGGCCGGTCTCCAGGTCCTTCACCGGCTGGTTCTCGCCCCTATGTCCGTACTTGAGCTTCTCGGTCCGGGCACCGTGGGCCAGGGCCAGCAGCTGGTGTCCCAAGCAAATTCCGAACATGGGCTTGCCCAGCTTGTATATCTCTTTAAGGTTCTCTATAATCTCCACGTTCTCCGCCGGGTCCCCGGGGCCGTTTGAGAGCATTATGCCGTCTACGCCCATATCAGAGAGCTCCCGGGCGGTGGTGGTACATGGGCAGACCGTGACCTTCGCTCCGCGCTTCACAAGGCACTCCCCTATGCTTTTCTTCATGCCGTAGTCCATCAGGGCTATATGGAGCCTCGCGTCAGAACTGCCCATTACATAGGGCTCTTTGGTGGAAACCTCCCGCACCACGCCCTGCACCTTATAGGCCCTTATGGCCCCGATATCGGCCTTATCAGGGTCCGAGGTTATCATGCCGTTCATGACCCCCTTCTCCCGTATTATCTTGGTGAGGGTCCGGGTGTCTATGCCCTCCAGGGCGCAAAGTCCCCGATCTTTAAAAAAGGCGTCAAGGCTGCCCTCTGAACGGAAGTTAGAAGGAGCTTGGCACCAAGCTTTAACGATATATCCCCGGGGGCCCACCACGCCGCTCTCAAAGTCGGCGGGTATCACACCGTAATTGCCAATAAGGGGGAAGGTCTGAACCACTATCTGCCCCCAATAGCTGGGGTCGGTTATGGTCTCAAGATACCCGCCCATGCCGGTGGTGAAAACCACCTCCGCCATAAGCTCCCCCGGGGCCCCAAACCTGCGCCCCTCAAAGACCCGGCCGTTTTCCAGCACCAGATACGCTTTTTCGCCTATACGCTCCATACGCAACACGTCCCTTTCTTTTGACCTATTCAATCTTATATATTGTACAGGAAAAGCCGCCGGAGCGCAAGGGGTAATTTTCACTTTTTTAATGTTCCGCGCTCTGGCGGCTTGACAAATCCCTGTGGCGTTGGTAAAATAAGTGTAGAAAAAGAAAGGAGGGCAGACATATGCCTACTGACAGAGAGTCCACAGAAATAAAGAAGTCCATGGCCTATGACCTGTTTAACATCCTCGACACCACCTCGGACAAAGACCACTATACCACTGAGGAAATTAAAGCGCTTATCAGAGCGTACATCGCGGGAGCAGACAAAGCTTAGTCCAAAATTTCAGGCGTTGAAGGGTAACCCTTCTTCGCCTTCCTTCTTATAATGTCTTATAATGATATGAAACCTGATAGAAAGAGTGGTCTGTTTATGGCAAACTGTTCCGAAAACCGCAAGTCCGTCCCGGAGCTCTTCGGCAGCGCCGTCTTTAACGACGACGTGATGATGGAGCGGCTCCCCAAGGACGTGTACCGTTCCCTGCGCAAGACCATCGACGAGGGCAAGGACCTGGACCTTACTGTAGCCAATGCCGTGGCTTCGGCTATGAAGGACTGGGCCGTGGAGCTGGGCGCCACCCACTATACCCACTGGTTCCAGCCCCTGAACGGGATCACCGCCGAGAAGCACGACAGCTTTATCTCCCCCACCAGCGACGGCCGGGTGATAATGCAGTTCTCCGGCAAGGAGCTCATTAAGGGCGAGCCGGACGCCTCCTCCTTCCCCTCCGGCGGCCTTAGGGCCACCTTTGAAGCCAGGGGCTACACCGCCTGGGACCCTACCTCCTATGCCTTTGTAAAAGGGGACTCCCTGTACATACCCACCGCGTTCTGCTCCTACAGCGGGGAGGTGCTGGATAAGAAAACACCACTCCTGCGCTCTATGGAAGCCCTCTCCAACGAGGCTGTGCGGGTGCTGCGGATACTGGGGGACGATAAGACCCAGCAGGTCATTACCACGGTGGGGCCCGAGCAGGAGTATTTCCTCATTGACAAGGAGCTCTATAAAAAGCGCCAGGACCTGATGTTCACCGGCCGCACCCTCTTTGGGGCAAGGGCCCCCAAGGGCCAGGAGCTTGAGGACCACTACTACGGGGCCATAAAGCCCAGGGTCGCCGAGTTTATGCGGGACCTGGACAAGGAGCTCTGGAAGCTGGGGGTCCTAGCCAAGACCAAGCACAACGAGGTCGCCCCCGCCCAGCACGAGCTGGCCCCGATCTTCAGCACCACTAATATCGCCTGTGACCATAACCAGCTGACTATGGAGGTCATGAGGAATGTTGCGGATAGGCACGGTTTAGTGTGCCTTCTGCATGAAAAGCCCTTTGCCGGAGTGAACGGCAGCGGCAAGCATAATAACTGGTCCCTTCAGACCGACACCGGGAAAAACCTTTTGGAGCCGGGCAGGCGCCCCTGGGAAAACCTGCCCTTCCTGCTTATCCTGGCTGCGGTCGTGAAGGGTGTTGACGAGTACCAGGACCTGCTGAGGATATCGGTGGCCTCGGCGGGCAACGACCACCGGCTTGGGGCCAACGAGGCCCCGCCGGCTATAATATCCATGTTCCTTGGGGACGACCTGACCGCCCTGCTTGAAGGCATCGAGGCCGGGAAGCCCTGCGGCAGCACGGAGCAGAAGAAGCTGCAGACCGGCGTGCGGGTGCTGCCGGACTTCAATATGGACAATACCGACCGCAACCGCACCTCCCCCTTCGCCTTCACCGGCAACAAGTTTGAGTTCAGGTCCCTGGGCTCGGCGATCTCCATCGCCTGCCCGAATATCATGCTGAACACTATCGTCGCCGAGGAGCTGCGGCGGTTCTCAGAGGCCCTGGAGGGCCAGACGGATATGCCAAAGGCGGTGAACGCCCTGGTGCGCCATGTGGTGAGCGAGCATAAGCGCATCATATTCAACGGTGACGGCTACTCCGAGCAGTGGGTGCAGGAGGCAAGGCGCAGGGGGCTTTTAAACCTGCGCACAACAGTGGACGCCCTGCCAAGGTACCTGGACCAGAAAAACGTGGAGCTTTTCAAGCGCCACAGGATATACACCGAGGCCGAGATGGAGGCCCGGTATGAGACCATCATGGAGGAATATGTAAAGACCCTTAATATTGAAAGCCTCACGATGACTGCCATGGTGCGCCAGGAGATCTTCCCGGCGGTGAGCGGGTATATCTCCACTCTGGCAAAGGCTGTGGCAAACAAGCGCGCGGTGCTCTCCGGGCTGCCCTGCGTGGGGGAGTGCGGGCTTATAGAGAAGCTCTCCTCCCTGCTGGACCGGGCCTATGCCCAGGTGGAGGAGCTGGGGGACTGCCTCTGCGACTCCCGCTCCGGCAGCGCGAACATACTCACCGCCGCCACCCACTACCGGGACACTATAATCCCGGCTATGGAGCGCCTTCGCCTTACGGTGGATGAGCTTGAGCAGAACGTGGCCCGTGAGCACTGGCCCTATCCAACCTATGCCGACCTGATGTTCAGCATATAAGATATATTTATTGGATATGGAAGTCCAGCTTTTAGGAGTTGAGGAAAATGGAGACCGGGGAGAAAAAGAATAAGATCCGCCGCCTGAACGTCCGCTATGCTAATTTCGGCATAATGGGCCTGTCAGTGCTGCTTTATGCGGCGCTGCTCATAGTCAGCTTTCAGGCCGCCGAGGAATATAGGGCGATGAAGGCCATTACCGACCTGTATGTCTCCTGCCAGGAGAACGCCGGGCTGGTGACATCCGGCTCTGACTACCTTACAGAGCAGGTGCGGCTGTTCACCTTTACCCTAAAGCCCGAGTATATGGATAACTATTTCCATGAGATAAACGTGGACCGCCGCCGGGATCTGGCCCTGGAGCAGCTGGAAGGCCAGGCCAGCGAGACCGCCATGGGTTACCTGAGCAAGGCCCTGGACAGGTCGAACCAGCTTACGGAGCTGGAGATATACGCCATACGCCTTGCCGCCGAGGGCTCAGGTCTCACAGCGCTGCCCCAGGAGGTGCAGGAGATCGAGCTTTTCCCGGGACATAAGGCCATGTCTTCCCTGGAGAAGATAGATCTTGCCCGGGAGAAGGTATTCGGGGAGGAATACCAGGCAAAGAAGGCTCTGATAAACGACAATGTGGAGGCATTCATCAAAGATGTGATGTCCGGCACCCAGTACCGCCAGGAGACGTCCATGGCGGATCTAAACCGGGCCATGACTACACAGCTTGTAGCGTTCAGCCTGCTGCTACTTCTGAACGTGCTCATATTTGTGATGATATCCCTTCTGATAGTTAAGCCCCTTAAAATGTACGTTAGGTGCATACATGAGGACAGCCGCATGGCGGTGAGCGGGGCCTATGAGTTTAAGTACATGGCCCTGACATATAACGACATATATGAGCTTGACGCCGCCAATAAAATGCTCCTGCAGCATAGGGCCGAGCACGACCCGCTCACGGGCATACTGAACCTTGCAGCCTTCGACCAGCTTAAGAACATGATGCGACTGAAGCCCAGGCCCATCGCCCTGCTGCTTATCGATATCGATAAATTCAGCCAGATAAACCACGGATACGGGCATGACGCGGGCGATAAGGTGCTGAAGCTTGTGGCAAAGCTGCTTAAGGACTGCTTTAGGGCCTCGGACTACCCCGCGCGCATAGACGGCGACAAGTTTGCCGTTGTTATGGACGAGATGAGCCCTGAGAAGCAGGAGGCCGTCTGCCAGAAGGTCCGGGATATAAACCGCAGGCTGGCCCATCCGGGGGGCGGGCTGCCGCCGGTGTCCATCAGCGTGGGCGGGGCGTTCTCCCCCGGCGGCTTTACGGACCAGCTTTACATCCAGGCAGAGGAGGCACTCCGCCTGGTGAAGGAGACCGGGCTCGGAGGGTACGAGTTCCATAAAGAGGATATTTCAGAGTAAAATTCAGCGGTTATCTGCCTTAAATTTGCAGATAACCGCTCTTTTTTATACTATTTTGTGCCCTTTAAAATTGGCGAAATCCGCTTGTATATCAGGAAGGTGACCGCCGTGCTGAGAAGCCCCTTTACGAAGGTGAAGGGCATATTGAACCAGATAAGCGCGTCCCAGAGACTGCCCACATTGGGATCGATGGCCCGGTACATATCGAGTATCGCCTCCATGGGCATTACAAGGCCATAGGCCGGGTAGACTATGAAATAGTTGCTGGGCAGGCTCAGCAGCGCCATTGCCGCAGCCCCTATAACCGCGCCTATAAGCGCCCCCAGGCGGGTCTTCTTCACCCTGTAAATAATACCCGCCGGAAGGACAAATGCCGCGCCTAAAAGGAAATTGCTCAGCTCGCCTACGCCGCCCGTGCTGGTGGCTAAGAGGTGTACAAGGTTTTTGATAAGGCAGACAGCTACGCCGGACAGGGGCCCCAGGCTGAAGGAGGCAATCAGTGCCGGGAGCTCGCTGAAGTCCAGCTGCAGGAAGCTGGGCATCAGCGGCACATGTATGCCGATGAACATCAGCGCCGAGGCTGCCGCCCCCAGCACCGCTGTGACCGCCAGGGCCCGGATGTTTACTCTCTTAACTTGACTTGCTTGATCCATAATATCATGACCTTTCCTATAAATTTGCAAAGGCCTTTTCCGCAAAAAATCCCCGGACGTAGAAACGCCCGGGGCTATGCGTCAGGAACAGGCGGCGGGAAGCATACCGCCGCAGCCTTCTCTCATCCGGACTGTACCGTCGGTACCGGAATCACACCGGTTCAACGCCGCCGAAACTCAGCAGGCGCTCGCAGACTTTCACTGCCGGTAAGGAATTTCACCTTGCCCCGAAGACCTTTTGCTGGTATAATTATAGTATGTATTTAACGGATCGTCAAGAGCATACGGAGGTCGTTCATGAAGCTTTTTAGTAAAACAGAGATACAGGCGCTGGAACAGGCCGGGGAGCGGGAAGGCATCAGCCTCTCTGAGATGATGGACCGGGCGGGGGCCTCACTTGCACGGTTAGCGGTGGGATCCTGGGGGCTCCCCAGCAGGGCGGCGCTCCTCTGCGGCAGGGGCAATAACGGCGGGGACGGCTTTGTCTGCGCCGGGGAGCTTGCCGGGATGGGAGTGGTCTGCACAGTGATACTGCTCCACGGCGAGCCGGGGACTAAGCTCTCCAGAGCGGCCTTTGACAGGCTCCCCGGGGCTGTGAGGGTACTGGGCCCCGGAGCCGAGGCTAAAGCCGCCCTTAGAGGGGCCGGGCTCATTGTGGACTGTGTGTATGGGTTTGGGTTCAAAGGTGAGCTGGACGGGGTATCCGCCGAGTATCTGGGGATAGCCAATGAGTCCCACTGCCATAAGCTTGCGGCTGACCTGCCCAGCGGGGCTGAGTGCGACAGCGGCCGTGCCTGCAAGGATACCTTTAGGGCTGATATTACCGCGGCCTTCACCGGGCTCAAGCCCGCCCATGTCAGCTATCCTGCAAAGGAATTTTGCGGGGAGGTCAGGGTCTGCCAGGTTGGCGTGCCGGAGAAGCTTACTGCGAAGGCTGAGACCCTTTGGGAGATAACCGGGCCGGAGCGCCTCTCTCCCCTGCTGGAATTAGCCGGGGCCCAGGCCCATAAGGGGAGCCGGGGACGGCTTCTGATGGTATGCGGCAGCTGGGGCATGGCTGGGGCGTGTATTATGGCGGCCCGGGCAGCCCTCAGGTGCGGGGTCGGGTTGCTGGATATCGTGTGCAGGGAGCGGGTCTACCCTATTATAGCCGGAGCCGTGCCCGAGGCTGTTTTTACAGTTATAGCCAGTGGAGATGGCGGCGATGAGCTTCTCCGCGCCCTAAAAGCTGCTTCAGCCTGTGTGCTGGGCTGCGGGCTTGGGAGCGGGCAGGATGAGGTCATAAGGAGGGTCCTGGAGGAGTGCCCGGCACCTTTGCTTATAGACGCCGACGGGCTGAACTTCTGCGCCAGGACTGGGTTTGACCTGAAAAGCCTTGCCGTGCCCCATGTGGTTACGCCTCACCCTGGAGAGGCCTCCCGGCTTCTTGGCAGGAGCGTGCAGCAGATACAGAGTGAGCGTATACCCGCCGCTTTTGAGCTCTCTGAGCTTACAGGCGGCACGGCGCTGCTCAAGGGGGCGGCTACGGTCATTGCCTCTCCTGAGGGCAGGGCCGCTATAAACCCCACCGGCAACCCGGGCATGGCTAAGGGCGGCTGCGGCGATGTACTGGCGGGGATGGCCGGAGCATTCCTTGCCCAAGGGGCCGGCCCTTTTGAGGCGGCTGCGGGGGCCGCTTACCTCCATGGGCTGGCTGGAAACTGGTGCCGTGACAGGTTTTCCGAGAGGGGAATGCTGCCTACAGATATTGTCGGTATGCTGGCGGAAATTATTAAGGATCTTGAAAGGCGTTAAGGGGTTTACAATTTAATTATACTCTGCTAAAATAGTCTGAGTTTTAGGCGCATATCTGTCATACGGAGGACTGTTCTATGCTTTACACCTATCTCTACTGTTTCTTTATCTACGCGTTCCTTGGCTGGTGCGGGGAGGTGCTGTATGCGGCGGCTATAGAGAAGCGCTTTGTAAACCGTGGGTTTCTCAACGGTCCGGTATGCCCCATCTATGGCGTAGGCGTGGCGCTTATCGCACTGTTTATGGGACCCTTTGCGGAGAGCCCTCTAATGCTGTTTTTGGGCTCCATGATACTGGGCTCGGCTCTCGAGTGGACAGCGGGCTTCCTGCTTGAAAAGATATTCCGCCAGAAGTGGTGGGACTATTCCAATGAACCCCACAACCTGAGCGGCTACGTCTGCCTGAAATTCTCCGTACTCTGGGGCTTTGCGGGCGCGGTGGTGGTTCGCTTTATCGTGCCCTCCACCAGCCGCCTGGTACACCTTATGCCTCAGGCCCTTGGGTGGGTGCTGCTGGCGGTAATGGGCGGGATCCTTATTGCTGACCTGTCGGTAACCGTGGTGTCCATCATAGGGCTCAACCGCAAGCTGAAGATGCTCGACCTGGTGGCCGCGCGGCTTAAAGCCGACTCCGACAAGCTGGGCAAGGGGCTGTTTGAGCACGCCGCCAGCGCCAAAAAGCGGGCCGAGGTCATGCAGCTGGACGCTGAAAAGCTCCACGAGAGATATGAGCAGGCCCTGCACTCCAATGTGCTGCACCGCCGCCTGCTGAAGGCCTTCCCGGACCTTAAATCCCTCAGGCATAACGAGCAGCTGGAGGCCCTGCGGGAGAGCATCGACGTGTTCCGCAGAAAGTCCCGGGACGCCATTATACGCCGCAACCAGGCGGCTATAGAGGCCTATGAGCCCCATATCAGCGAGGGCCAGGAGAAGCCCTTTGGATACATGATATGCTATGAGAAGCTCTTTTGGATATTCATGGCGGGCAACGTGGTGGGCTGTTTTCTTGAGACCGTATACGCCCTTATACTGCCGCCCCATCAGTTTGAGCTGCGGGTAAGCCTGGTGCTGGGCCCCTTTATTCTGGTGTACGGCTTCGGGGCCGTGGCCATAACCCTGTTCCTTCGCAGGATGTACAACCAAAGGGACGTGCTGATATTCATCGCCAGCATGGTGGTGGGCGCGGCCTTCGAGTATTTTTGCAGCTTCGTCCAGCAGGCGGCCTTCGGCACCGTGTCCTGGGAGTACAGCGACTCGGCATTTAATGTGGGCGGGCGCACCAACCTTATGTACTCTATCTTTTGGGGGATACTTGGGCTGGTATGGGTGAAGGACCTGTACCCGGTGGTGTCTAAAAAGCTTGAGCAGGTGCCGAAGAAGCTTGGGCGTGTGCTGACGGTAGTGTTTACGGTGTTTATGGCGGTCGATATGGCTGTATCTGCCGGGGCGGTATACAGGCAGTATGAGCGGATAGACGGTGCGCCTGCCACAAATGCCGTGCAGGAGTTTTTTGACAGGGCCTTCCCCGACGAAGTGCTCCGGGTTATATACCCGCATATGCAGTACGTCGGCAAGCCTGAGCTTGTGGATAAGCTCAAGGATAACCAGGCGGTACCAACGGCGGAATGAACATACGAACACCCTCCCCAGTAAACTGAGGAGGGTGTTATTAATTGCTCAATGTCCCAGGAAAACGATCACGGAGCGTGGGCCTATGCGGAAGCTGCGGCTCTCAAAGCGCTGCGGGTGCTGTTCGGACTGCCATGTGCTGCACACCATTTCCCAATGCATGGATAGTGGCAGCTCGGGCAGGGTAACGTCCAGCTCTCCCCAGTAGGCGTTTGAAGCCACGTAGACTACCTCCGCCCCACTGTCCCGCTCATATCCGGCGAACATCACGCCTACATAGTGCTCATCGGCGGTGAAGCCGTCGTTCTTCCATGGGGTGACGCCGTGGAAGCTCACATCCGGGAAGCCCATGACCCCGCCGCTCAAATCAGCGCGCAGGACCCGATGCGCCTTCCTGAAAGCTATCATATACTTGAAGAAGCCGAACATATCCCTGTACTTATCGAGCCTGCGCCAGTCCAGCCAGGAGGTTATATTGTCCTGGCAGTAGGCGTTATTATTGCCGAACTGGGTATTGCAGAACTCGTCCCCGGAGAGGAACATTGGTATTCCCCGGCTGCACATTAAGAGGGCAAAGGAGTTTCGTATCATCCTAAGGCGCAGCTCGTTCACCTGGGGGTCACTGGTCTCCCCCTCTGCTCCGCAGTTCCAGCTGTAGTTGTTCCAGGTGCCGTCTGTGTTGTTCCAGCCGTTTGCGTCATTATGCTTGTCGTTATAGGCGAAGAGGTCATATAGGGTGAAGCCATCGTGACAGGTGAGGAAGTTTACAGAGGCGTTTTTCCGGCCCTTGGACTCGTATATATCCCTGGAGCCTGATATCCGCTGGGCGGCAAGGTTTGCCGTACCGCCGTCACCCTTGATATAGGCGCGCATATCGTCCCTGTATTTCCCGTTCCACTCGGCCCAGCGGTTCCAGGAGGGGAAGGTGCCCACCTGGTAGAGGCCGCCCGCGTCCCAGGCCTCGGCTATGAGCTTTACCCCGCCCAAAATCGGGTCAAAGGCCAGGGATTGCAGCAGGGGCGGCTTATCCATAGGCGAGCCGTCCTCATTCCGGCCTAGAATAGAGGCAAGGTCGAAGCGGAAGCCGTTTATGCGGTAGGTGGTGACCCAGTAGCGCAGGCAGTCCAGAATCATCTGGTGGACAATGGGGTGGTTGCAGTTTAAGGTGTTGCCGCAGCCGCTGAAATTGTAGTAGTAGCCCTCTGGGGTCAGCAGGTAGTAGATATTGTTGTCAAAGCCCTTGAAGGAGAAGAAGGGGCCGTGCTCGTTGCCCTCTGCGGTGTGGTTGAAGACCACGTCCAGGTAGACCTCAATGCCGTTCTCATTCAGCTCCCTGATAAGGCGCTTGAGCTCGTTGCCCTCACGGTTATGCTCGTTGGTGGCGGTATAGCTGGTGTTGGGCGCAAAGAAGCTGACGGAGCTGTATCCCCAGTAGTTATAGAGCTTATTGCCCTCGTGCTCTCTGTAGTCCTGCATTTCGTCGAACTCAAAGATTGGCATAAGCTCTACGGCGTTTACGCCAAGCTCCTTGAGATAGGGTATCTTCTCACGAAGGCCCTCGAAGGTGCCGGGGTTGGCGACCCCTGATGAGCTGTCCTTGGTAAAGCCGCGCACATGGAGCTCGTAGATTATCAGGTCCTCGTTGGGCACCATCGGCTGGGAGAAGTTGCCCCAGTCGAAGTCGTTTTTCACTACCCTGGCCTTGTACTGCTGCATGCCCGGCTGGTTCTCCCCCCACTCCCTCTGGCCTGTGACTGCCTTGGCGTAGGGGTCCAGAAGGGGCTTGCTGCGGTCGAATATCAGGCCCTTCTTTGGGTCGTAGGGGCCGTCCACACGGTAGGCATACTCGAACTCGGCAATGTCCAGGCGGAAGACTATCATTGAGTACACGTTGCCTATCTTATAGGGCTCGGGGAAGGGTATCTCGCCGTAGGGATGGTCCTCGCCGGGATGGTAAAGGAGAAGGGTTATGGCGGTGGCCCCGTTTGAGTGTACAGTGAAGTTTACGCCGCCTGGGATGGCGGTAGCCCCGTTTATCTCGTAGAAGCCGGGGCGTATAGAGTATGTGACGCCGTTGCACTCGATAAAATCCAGTGGCGCCAGGTGGATATTGCTTGGCAGCTTCATGGCTGCCATGGTGTCTATCTTGTCAAGGGTATGCACGTCCAGGGGGCGGAGATTGTTTTCCATGGGGAAACTTCCTTTCGTGGCAATAAATATAGGCTATACCATATATTATATAAAGTTTTTTACTGATTTTCAAGTAAATTATTCAGTATTTTCCGGCAGCCTGCCAAGTTAAATCCATAACAATTCTATATAGCAAAAATGCCCTCAGTATGAGGGCATAGGGCTGCTGTTATTACTGGGCTACCTCCGGCATAGGGGGCTGCTGAGGCGAGATTATCTGCTTCCAGGTGGCATTCACCGACTCGGTGCAGTTGAAATAGACATTGGTGAGGGTATGGGCGGGAATGCCCAGCTCCTCGGCGTAATTGGTTATCTTTTCCCAGTCCGCCTGCTCATAGCTGAGCACCAAGTCGTACAGCTGACCGCAGCGGCCTTCGTGGAGCAGTATAGCCGACTTTATCTCCTCGGCAATGGGCACAGTTGAGAGTATCTCCTCCATTGGGGCGTCGATAAGGTGCTCAAGGGTGGAGAACATGCCCATTAGGTATGCGTCCGAGCGGGAGATGGGCATACCCTTTATGAAGCGCATAAGCTCACTGCAGAAGCTGGCGCGCATGAAGGAGACCTTCAGGAACTCCTCGGCGGTCTCGTCTATCTCGTCATTGGCGTTGGTGGTGCTCAGAAGGTATATCCACTGCTTGAGCTGGGAAATACCCAGGCTAACCAGGGCCTGACGAATCGTAGTTATCTTATTGGTGGTGAAGTACGCCGAGTTTGCCACGCGCAGAAGGCCGTATGTAAGGGTGGCGTCCATGGAGATAATCTGCTCTATCTCCTCCATGTCCGGCTCCTCCTTCACCACGGCTACCATAAGCCTGAAGAAGTTGCTCTGGAGATACCCGCTGGAGTGGGCCTTTGTAGCCAGCTGTTTTGCAACATAGCTACCCTCCAAGGCGTATACGCCCAGCTCGATGGCGGCTTTATAAAGCTCCTCGTCATCGACGTTGGTAGCTATAACCTTCTTGTTCATGCTTCCGGCAAGGTTGACGATATTCTTTGCGCTTATAAGGTTTGTGGTCTTTACATTCAGCTTTATATAGTCGATAAAGTCAATCAACGACAGGTATCTCGGCGCAAACTGGAACTCGTTCACCGCAATCTTATAGCCGTCCCTGGCGTACTGCTGCACAAAACGCAGGGCAAGGGGATGTATCACCACGCTGTCGTCTATTTGGATGACCAGGTTCTCCTTGGGGAACAGCGCAGGGGTCTTCTTCATCAGCAGGGTAGTGGTGAAGGTCATGAAATGCAGGGCGTCTGTCAGGGACTTCTCCACATTCTGCATAAGGAAGCTGTATACCGTGTCGGCTACGGCAAACTCGTTAGAGCTCTCGTCGCTGTTGCCATAGGCCTGGTTCTCCCCATAGTACAGCAGCTCGTATGCTACAATCTGGTTTTTATCATTCTTGACCGGCTGCCGGACGATGTATCTCTCTCTCATAATTTGCGACCTTCCTTACACCGCCGGGCGTTCTGCCTTGGCTTCCTTTTTCTTTTCAAGCAACACGTCCATTACATGGACCAGCTTGCCGATCTCGGGCTTGCTCATCTGCTCGTCGGCGCCCAGCTCCTTACCCTTAATGCGCATTTCCTCGTTTATCAGCGACGAGAAAATTATGAGGGGTATATGCTTCATATCCGGGTCGCTCTTCACAAGCTTTGTGAGTCTGTGCCCATCCATCTGGGGCATTTCAATATCCGTAACTATCAGGGCCGCCTGCTCATCCAGGGTTCCACTCTTCTTTGCCTGGGACAGGAAGCTCCACAGGTCATGTCCGTTGGGGAACATACGCAGGTTTATGTATCCGGCCTTATTCAGGCACTCCTGTATCATATGCGACAGAAGTATGGAGTCCTCAGCTACTAAAACAGGCACATCGTTGCGCTGGCGCTCGCCCATCTCCTCTATCTCGCTGACCTTTATGGAGGTCGAGGGGGATATCTCCGCCACTATGCGCTCGAAGTCCAGTATGGTGACCAGATCCTTGCCGCACTGGGCTATGCCTGTGGCTACGCCGTCGTTGCCGCCGCTTATGGTATTGTCAGGCTTCTGGATATCCTTCCAGGAGACTGTGGCAATGCCCACCACCGTATGAATGCGGAAGGCCACGGTCATTTTGTTGAAGCCGGTAAGTATAAACAGGTCGTCGGGCTTGGGCTCATAATTATTCACACCCAGATACTTGGGAAGGTTTATGACCGTTATCACCTCTTCCCTGGGCTTGAAGATACCCTCCACCGCCTCGTGGGTGTGTGGCATGAACTTCACCGGCTCCGAAATCATTATCTGCTGTACCTTGGCAACATTGATGCCGTAGAGGACTCCGTCAATGGAGAACTGCATTATTTGCATTTCATTCGTACCGGACTCCAGCAGTATGTCGTCGTTCATTACTATGGCCATGATCCTTGACTCCCTTCGTTACAGTATGATATCCTGTTTGCCGTAGCTCTTTATGGTAGCCTTGCCTGTTGCAGGGTCAAAGGACAGCGTACGCGCCACCGAACCCCCTACGTCTTCAGCTATCAGCCGGATACCCTCGGCCTTGAGCACTTTATGTACGCTCTCGATATTCCTCTGCCCTATGTTCCCCAGGGCCCCTGAGCCGGACACCGCGAACATCTTGGCCCCTCCGGCCACCTTCGCCGTTATCCTTACTTTCCTGGCGCCCTTTGCCTCCATCTGCCTGAGGGTCTCGCGTATGCCGGTATCCGCGTACTTCATTGTGTTTGTGCGGCCTGCCTCCATATTCAGCGGCAACATTATGTGTATCATTGCAGCCAGCCGCACATTTGGATCCAGGAGGCATATCCCGCAGCATGAGCCCAACGCGTATGTGATGAGCTCGTTGCCCTGGTTTGTCATCTTCATGTCTGCAATGCCTATAACTAATTTAGAACTGTTAGCCATCTTCCACGCCCAGCTTTCTCAAAAGGAAATTGAGTGACCTGATATCGGGGGACAGTATCAGGCGGCAGGGCAGCTCGTGTCCGTCGCAGGAAAAATTACCCCCGATGGCCATTAGATAATCGGACTGCCCGCCATACTCGGCCATGGGCACCGTCAGTATCGCGCCCTGCATGTCAACTGTCAGACAGGGCACTGTGAGATCCACCTTTATGTCCGCCAGGTTTGACATGGCGTTAATAAACGTGGATATCATGATGTTTCCAACCTCCACCAGTGCGGAACGCTCAAGCTCAGCCAGCTGGCTGTAGTCCTGGATGGAGACGGAGAGCATACGCTCGAGGATAATATTTATAAACTCAAGGGGCTGCACCGAGAGCATTATGCCGTTGATCTGCCCGCCGATGTGTACCAGCACGCCTGCTGTCACCGGCTCGGGGCCGCCTATCCAGTCAATGGCCTCGTTGAACTCCATAATGCGTACCTCAGGCAGGGTGATATGCACCGGGCAGCCCAGCATACCGGAAAGGGCCGTAGCCGCGTTGCCGGTGCCTATACTGCCGATTTCCCTGAGGGTGTCCATCTCCAGGCTGTTAAGTTCCTGGTAGTTTTTTATTGTCATCCGATTACCTCCAGCCTATATAATTATCTGCGCAAATCATTCACCGTTGTCTCGATCTCGTCAGAAGTCTGTATCATTTTCAAAGCGTAGGTGAATGACCGCTGGGATTCTATCACCTTTGATATTTCGTTTGCAAGGTCCGCGTTCGACTGCTCCAGCTTGCCCTGGACCAGCTTGCCGCTGCCGACCCTCAGGCCGCCGTTTTTCTCGATGGGCACAAAGCGGTTCTCGCTGACGCTGAGCATCCCGTTGGTGTTCACAAAGTCAAAGATGCCCACCGGCAGCATTTCAGCCATATTCTGGGAATCGTCGGCATCCACCTCCACGAGCCTCCCGTCGCGGCCCATTACAAAGCGCCCCTGTCCGTCTGAGAGGTACCATCGGGTCTCCATCTCCCCGGCCTCGTTCTCAAGCATATACTGGGACATGGTAAACGAGCCGTCCCGGGTATAGGTGTACTCGCCGCTTGAAGGCTCCCATAACGCGAAGAAGCCGTCACCCTCTATGGCATAGTCCAGGGCCCTGCCGGTGTCGGCAAAGCCGCTCTGGTGGAAGTCCGTGTCGGCGGACACCATGTAGGCGCCGGTGCCCCTGGGCATTTCGTCCTGCTGGGCGCCCTGGATATAGGCGTACATCAAATCGGAGAACACCGGGCGCTTGGCCTTGAAGCCGTAGTTGTTTATGTTGGCTATATTGTTGCCGTGGACATTCAGGCGCTCCTGCTGCTGCCAGGCCCCCACTGCCGCTGTATAAAAGGATTGGTTCATCTAGCCCTATGCCTCCCTTACTGTAATCTGCCCAGGTCGCCTGTCGCATGGCTCATTACCTGGTCATACATCTTTGTGAGCGTAGCGGAGCTCTGGTAGGCCCGCTGGGTGCTTATCATCTTTACCATCTGCTGGGCCAGCCCTACGTTGGAGCGCTCCAGCATACCGTGGTGCAGGCGCACCGTACCGGCCTCCGGCTGGGCCCCGCCCGGGTCGAACATGCCCATCGGGTCCTTTACCAGGCCCTCAGTATCCTCAAACACATACACACCTATCTGGCCCAAAAAGCCGCCGTTTTGGGTGTACATACGCCCGAAATCATCTGTGCTTATCTTATCGGTAACAAGGGCTATCTCCTCGCCGTTTACATCAAGCACTCGCCCGTGGTCCGGCAGGCTGAGATATCCCTCATCATCCAGGGAGAAGTCGCCCGCCCGGGTGTAGCGTATGCCGGCATCGGTCTGGATGGCGAAGAAGCCCCGTCCGTCATCGTCTATAGCAAAGTCCAGTGGCATGCCGGTCTCGTCGAAGCTGCCCTGGGTATAGTCCGTGTAGAGCTGGCTTGGAACGGTGGCATAGCTGCGCTCACCGATATCTATAAAGTTCTTGTCCTTATTACCCACCAGGCTGTACATTACCTCGTCGAAGGTCTGCCCGGTGAAGGTGTCCACCTTAAAGCCGGTGGTTGCCACATTTGCCATATTATTGGATATAACATCCAGGTGCTTGCCGTGGGTTATCATTCCGGAAGCTAGATTGTAAAAGCCGCTAAACATAAGTATTGTCCCCCATACATTAACTTATATATGATTATACCACGATTCGTGGCTCATTGCACTAGGTAAATCAGATTTTTTTGAGAAAAATACAAAATTTTTTACTCCCCCCTGAGATACTTTTCCATCAGCACCTTAAGCTTCTGTACTGCCCGTGCGTGTATCTGGGATACCCTCGGGGGGGTGATGTCCATTACCGCCGCGATATCCTTCATCTTCAGGTTCTGCTCGTAGTACAGGGAGAGCACCAGCTGTTCGTTCTCCTTCATGGTACCGATGGCCTGGGCCAGTGTCTCAGTGAGCTCCTCGTTCATGAGCTTCTGCTCAGGGGCGCTCTCGGCGCCGCCCTCTGTACCCGGGTCTGACGGCCATAGGTCGCTGCTGTCGAAAAGTTCCTGGAGTGAGAGGATATTGTGCAGAGAAGCGTTTGCCATTGCCTCCTGGTACTCCTCCATGCTTATCCCCAGGCGCTCAGCCACCTGGGCCTCAGTGGGTATCCTGCCTGTCTCGTTATAGAGCTCAGTAGTCGCCCGCTCTATCCGCTGAGCCCTCTGGCGCACCGTGCGGGGCACCCAGTCCTGTTGGCGGGCAAGGTCAACTATCATCCCCCGAATGCGCTTTGCAACATAGACCTCGAAGCGTCCCCGCTCCGGGTCAAACTTGTCGACGGCCTCCGCGAGGACTATGAGCCCCTCGTTTATTATGTCGTCCAGCTGGGTGAAGCTGCAGAAGACGCCCCTTATCTGCAGGGCAATGCTCTTTATGAGCCCCGTGTACCGCATGGCTATTTCCCACTTGAGCTGCTGGTCACCGCTCTCGCGGTATATTTCAAACAGCTCCTCAGTGGTCATGTCTTCATAGTTTTTGCCTGTGGCCGCGGGGGTCATGTTGCCACCGCCCTTCTGGCTGCGGGCTGCTGCATTGTGACGTTGCCAAGGGACTGTATCTGCACCGTGCCCACTATCTCACTGAAGGAGAGCACGTAGAGGTTGGCGAAATACTGGGACAGGAGCCTGCTCAGATATATGCGCACCACCTGGCTTGTGAGGAGTATCGGCGACTGGCCCAGCTCCGCAAACTTTGGCATATGCTCTGCAAGCTGGGTTATCAGGGCCTGGATAAGGTCGGGCTCCATGGCAAGGTAGATACCGTGCTCATTCTTCGTGAGAGAGGCCACAACCCTGCGCTCCACTTCGGCGTCAAGTGTGATGGCTCTGAGCTGCCCATCCTGGCAGAAGCGCCGGGTGATGGTACGGCTCAAGGCGTTTCGCACGCTCTCGGTAATAAGGTCCGGGTCCCTGGTGGTGCCCATTGCGTCCACCATGGTCTCCAAGATTGTCTGCATATCCCTGATGGGTATGCCCTCCATCAACAGGTTGCGAAGGACCTTTTCAAGCAGGGCGTAGGAGATAACTGCCGGACAGGCCTCCTCCACCAGCTCCGGGGAGGTCTTCTTCAGGTTCTCCACCAGCTGTATGGTCTCTGTACGGGTCAGCAGCTCGTGGGCGTACTTCTTTATAGTTTCGGAGAGGTGGGTCAGGATAACGGACAGCGGGTCTATGACCGTGTAGCCGTATATCTCCGCCATCTCCTTGTTTTCAGGCAGGATCCACCTGGAGGGAATACCGTAGGCGGGCTCCACTGTCTCTATGCCGTCTATCTCACCCAAGGGCTTCGACGGCTCCAGGGCCAGATAGTAGTCCACCAGGATCTCACCCTTTGCGACTTCCTCCCCCTTCACCTTTATGGTATACTGGTTTGTACCGATAACCGAGCTGTCATGCATTCGCACCGTCGGCACCACAAAGCCCATCTCCTGGGCGTACTGCCGCCGGAAGATAACTATGCGGTTTATGAGCTTGCCGCCGCTGCTCTCGTCCACAAGGGGTATCAGGCTGTAGCCGACCTCCATCTCAATGGGCTCCACCGCAAGGAGCGGATATACATTGCTTACATCCCTGTAGTATTCGGCCTCCTGTGGCGCGGCCTCGGGCTCCACCTCCTGCGGCGCGGCCTCCATGGCCTCCTGAGCCTGGCGATCGGCACGCATTTTCCGGCTGAGCAGCAGGCCGCCGGTTATGAGTATCGCCGCCACAATGCCCAGGGCAACATGGGGCGTATTTGGCATTAGGGCAAGGAATATCAGCGCGGCTCCGGCGGTTATAATCGCCCGGGGCTGGGCGCTGAACTGTTTTATCATGTCGGTATTAAGGCTGCCGTCGGACACCGAGCGTGTGACTATCATGCCCGTGGCCGTAGAGATCATCAGGGCGGGCAGCTGGCTCACAAGGCCGTCACCGATGGTTACTATTGAATACTCTGAGAAGACCGTACCGATGTCCAGGCCCCTATAGACCATGCCCATGATAACGCCGCCTATCAGATTGATGGCGGTGATAATAAGGGACATGACCGCGTCGCCCTTGACTATCTTGGTGGCGCCGTCCATGGCTCCGTAGAAGTCGGCCTCCCGCTGTATTTTTTCCCGGCGCAGGCGTGCCTCCTGCTCGTCGATAAGGCCGGTGTTAAGGTCTGCGTCGATAGCCATCTGCTTACCGGGCATGGCGTCCAGGGTGAAGCGCGCCGCGACCTCAGCCACGCGCTCGGCGCCCTTGGTGATAACGATAAACTGCACCATGACGATGATGAAGAAGATGATGAAGCCTATGACTACGTTGCCGCTGGTGATCAGGTTTCCGAAGGCGGCGATAACATCTCCCGCATAGCCGTCCCATAGTATCATCCGTGTGGAGGATACATTCAGACCCAGACGGAACAGGGTGGTGATAAGCAGCAGGGACGGGTATATGGAGAACTCAAGGGTCTCCTTGATATTCATGGTGATAAGCAGTATCACGATAGACAGCGATATGTTTATTACCAGTAAGACGTCCAGCAGGAAGGCGGGCAGAGGCAGGATAAGGAAGAGCACTACGACAACCACGAACAGTGAGATAGAGTTATTCAGTATCCGCTTCATCTGCTTTCCTCCTTCCGAGTAGTTTGTGTAATAGTTTCAGTCAAAATAAATTTATATGTCATATATATTGTCACGGCCTAACTATATGGCCAGCCTGTTTTCAAGTTTATAGACGTACACTAGGACCTCCGCCACAGCGGCGTATAGGTCTGGGGGTATCTCCTGGTCCACCTCAGCCTGGGCGTACAGCGCCCTTGCCAAGGGGACGTTCTCGATCACCGGCACCTTTGCCTCCTCCCCCTTTGCCACTATCCTTGCCGCCAGCTCATCCTGGCCCTTTGCCAGCACCTTAGGCGCTGGGTCCACGCCCTGTTTATATCTCAGGGCCACGGCAAAGTGGGTAGGGTTGCGGATGATCACGTCGGCCTCGGGGACCTGCTGCATCATCCTTGACTGGGCCATGCTCCGCTGGACCTGCCGTATACGGCTCTTGATCTGCGGGTCGCCCTCAGTCTGTTTGTACTCCTCCTTTATCTCCTGCTTTGACATCTTCATCTGGCGCTCATGCTCCCAGCGCTGGTACAGGAAATCAAAGAAGGCTATTGCAACGAAGGCCACGCATACCTGGAGGAGCATATTGTATATGGCCTCAAGAAAGGTCTTGCAGGCAGAGCCGATGTCGGAGTACATAAACCCGGATGCTATACCCATAAGACTTATCAAGCTGTTATATATGAATAGCATTAGGATGGTGATCTTTATAAGCCCCTTCAGCGCCTCAACTATGCTGCGGAAAGAAAATAGCCGCTTAAAGCCGCTTAACGGGTTGATCTTGCTAAATTTGGGGCGGATTATCTCCCCCGCCACAAGGAATTTTGTCTGGGCAAATGTTGCCGTCAGGGCCACCAAAGCCGTCGCAAGAAGCATGGGGCCTGCTGTTGAAACGAAGGCCTTCAGCCCGGAAAAGAGCAGCTCACCCATATAGAAGCTGGGGTCTGTCTCCATTGTGCCTATTGCAAAACCGGAGCATAGGGTGAAGAAGTTTGTGAGCTGGTCCACAAAGGTGTCGAACATTATGCGAAGCATCACCACGCTGCCTATGAGCGTTGAGACCGCTATAATGTCCTGACAGAAGAGGATATTTCCCTTCTTTCGTTCGTCCCGCCGTCGTTTCGGCGTTGCTTTTTCGGTTTTATCCTCACCCGGCATACGACCACCTCACTTTCGCCTATCCCCCTATAGCCAAGGCTATGGCCTGCTCGACCTCCTTTAACATGCTGCTCTCCATGCTGAGAAGAAACTCGCTCATTGGGGCCAGCAGGAAGTAGAGCATAAACAGGCCCACCAGCACCTTCAGCTCGATGTTTATGGCAAAGACGTTTATCTGCGGGATGGCCTTCATAAGTATCCCCATTCCCACCTGGCCCATCATCTCCGCCCCCAGCACAGGCAGGCAGAGCTTCATTGCCAGCAGCGTGCAGTCGATAAACAGCACCACCACCCTTTCAGCCGCTGCCGTGCCCAGAGCCGCCTGGCCAAAGGGAACAACGCCGCCAGAATCCAGCATCAGCCGCAGAAGCGTGTGGTGCCCGTTGGCTGCGAAGAATATCAGTATACTGAAGATGTTCAGGACGTTTGCGGCAGGCGTCGCCTGCCCCTGAAAGCTGGGGTCGTAGGTCTGGGCCATTGCCATGCCCATCTGCTCGTCCATGATATGTCCCGCGTAGGCAGGGACGAACAGGAAGACATTCATAATGATGCCCACCAGATATCCGACTCCAAGCTCCAGTATCATCCTCACCGCGAGCTCCAGCAGGGTCCCGGGCATTGGAGTGGGCTCGCCCTGATACGTATAGCTGACTGCCACCGCCAACACCAGGCTGAATCCAGCCTTAAAGGTATTCGGCACGTTAGTGCGTCCAAAGAAAGGGGTGAACAGTATGAACCCTGCCATACGCACCGTGATGTACAGGAACAGCGTCAGCCTATCCCAATCCAGCATGGCCTTACCCCTTCATAAGCTCGAACAGCTCCATGGTGAAGGCCTGAAGGTTCGACATCATCCAGCTGCCCCCCATAATGAGGAACAGCACAACAACTATGAGCTTCAAAATAAAGGAGATGGTCTGTTCATGTATCTGCGTCACGGCCTGAAGGATGGCCACGATAACGCCCACCACCATGCTCAGAAGCAGCATTGGCGCGGCAAGCCTTATCACCACCCCGACGGCGTCCCGAAAAACGTCCACCACCGGCAGATCCATATATCAGCCACCTCCTGTTTCTTTCTGTAATGATCCCTATTTTACCGTCTGTATAAGTGTTGAGAACACCATCTCCCAGCCGTTTATGCTCACGAAAAGAAGGAGCTTAAAGGGCGTGGATATCATAGATGGCGGCAGCATCACCATGCCCATGGACATGAGGGTGGAAGCCACCACAATGTCTATAAGCAGGAACGGTATATAGAGATAGAAGCCTATTTCAAAAGCGTGCTTGAGCTCGGTCGTGATAAATGCCGGGATTATGGTGCGCAACGGCAGATCCACGGCTGTCTCCGGATCTCCGGGGCGCTCAAGCTGTGCCATATCGCAGAACATATTCAGCGACGACGGCTCTGTGTTTCGGAGCATGAACTCCTTTAGGGGCTCTTGGGCCAAGTCGAAAAATTCCTCCTGGCCTATCTCCTCATTCACATAGGGCTCATAGGCTACCTCGTTCACCTGGTCTATCACCGGTCCCATGGTAAACAGCGTCAGAAACAGGGCGACCCCCACCAGCACCATATTGGGCGGCGTCTGCTGGGTGCCCATGGCGTTGCGCAAAAATGAGAGCGCGATAATGTACCTGGTGAAGGAGGAACACATTATCACCAGCGAGGGGAGCAGTGTGATAAGGGTGGTAAGGATAATGATCTCCAGCGCCTGCACGCTGTCCCCATTTATATTGACTATTCCATCCATTGTTTCAGGCAATCTATCACGCTCATTTCTTTTTGGGCAGGTTACTCTTCAGCACCTCAAGAAAGCTAGGCGCCTCGGTGACCCTCTCCTGTTTTTGCAGCCATTCGGCCGCCTCCTCTTCCTCAAGCTCGGTCAGTACAGTTATGCCTCCCCCGGTCACACCAAGTAACAGGCAACGCCGGTGCAGGCGTACCAGCACCAGCCTCTCCCCCTTGCCCAGGCTCAGCTGCCATAGGACTTGCAGCTCCCCCTGGCCCTGTATCCCCCTGGCCCAGCCGGGCAAGCCCTTCTGGCCGATGAACTTTGTGACCCAATAGGCCAGAAACAGTATCAGTATGACCGTCACGAGCATCCCTATAAGGGAAAAGGCGTTGCGGTCAAGGGTAAGGACCCTGAAGGCTGCAAAAGGCCGGAGCGCGGCACACATCAGGGCGCGCCGACAATAGAGGTGACAGTCTTCATGATACGGTCGGACTTAAAGGGCTTGACGATGAAGTCCTTGGCCCCGGACTGGATAGCCTCGATAACCATGGCCTCCTGGCCCATTGCGGAGCACATGACGATGTTGGCTGAGCCATTCTTGGCACGCATGGCCTTGAGGGCCTCCAGGCCGTCCATATTGGGCATGGTAATATCCATTATCACCAGGTCCGGGTTGATTTCGGAGAACTTCTCCACAGCGTCAGCGCCGTCAACCGCCTCATAGAGGTCCGTATAGCCATTCTTCGTCAGGGTGTCCTTGATGACCTTGCGCATGAAAGCAGCGTCGTCAACCAGTAAAATCTTTGCCATAATGTTTCATCCTCTTTTCATATGTTTTTGCGACATGATTTGTCAGCGGTTTCACATTTTACTTGCCGGTGATATCCTCGATCTCGGGCCGCTTGATTATCTCAGTGACTCTAATGCCGAAGTTGTCGTCTATCACCACCACGTCTCCCCGGGCAATACACTTGCCGTTTACGAACAGATCCACCTGATCCCCCGCCAGCTTATCGAGCACCACCAGTGAGCCCTTTGAGAAGGAGAGGATCTCCTGCACGCGCTTCCTGGTGCGTCCGATCTCCACGGTGACCTCTAGGGGTACGCCCATGATCAGGTCCAGATTCTGGCTCTGCTCCTGGGACAGCTCCTCGCCGTTTTCCAGCCTCGGCATGGATGGCTGGGTCGTGGCAATCACCTTTGGCTCAGGCGGCTGGGGCGGGTAATATGGATAGCCCGGATAGGGCGGGTAGTATGGGTAGCCCGGATAGGCCTGCTGGCCCTCCTGTCCCGGCATAGGCATCATCGGCGGCATTACAGGCATCTGTGCCTGGGTGCCAGGCTGAGCCATTTGGGGCTGCTGTACCCCGGCAGGCGCTGCCGGGGCTGCCGGTACCTGTGGCGCCGGTGTGGCGGTTGGGGCTGGAGCCCCCGCTCCTCCCGCCAGAAGCTTCTCTATCTCCTCCTGGCTCATCTTTCCGCCGCTGTCCGCAGGGGCGGGGGCCGGTTCCGGAGCAGGTGTGCCAGCTCCGCCGCCAGCCAGGAGCTTCTCTATCTCCTCCTGGCTGAGCTTGCCGCCCTCTGACGGTGCTGCAGGCGCTGGTGCCGGGGCTGCTGGAGCTGGGGCCGGCAGAGGCTCCATATCCTCATCGTCAAGGCCGAAGCCCTTCACCAGCTCTTTCGCAAGCTCAACGGATATGACATTCATAAACTCGCTCTGCAGCTGGTCCTCTATGCTGAGAGCAAAACGCACTACAACTATCGGGCCCTCCTTTACGGGCATCCTATCCCGCTTCATGGCCTCCTGGTCATACACATCAAAGGTCTCAGGAGTGGAGATGTTTACCACGCGTCCTAAAAAGTCCGAAAGGGCCGTGGAAGCCGCGCCCATCATCTGGTTCATGACCTCGCATACGGCGCTGAGGGTAAGCTCATCCAGCTCGAATTCCTCCAGCGGTGTGTCAGTACCCATCAGGATATCAACTATTACCTTGATATCGCTCATGCGCAACAGCATGATATTGCTACCGTCCAGACCTGAAACATACTTGATCTCCACGCCCACCGCAGGCTCGATATCGCCCAGCTCAAAATCCTTTACATCAACCACGTCGACCGAGGGCGTGGTGATATCGACCCGGTGGTCTAGCATGTTGGAAACTGCCGTCGCCGAAGATCCGAGACTGATATTCATGATCTCACCGATGGCATCGATCTCCATAGGTTTAAAAACACTATTGCTCATTTACTACTCTGTCCCTTCTTCCGGCGTTATGGTACACCTCTTTTATCTTCACGGCCAGCTTTTTATCGCTGACCCCCATCAATCCATTAAACCACCGCTGTCCGCCTACATAGAGGTTTAGGGTGCTGTCCTTCTTCTGGTTCAAGTCTATCACATCACCTACATTGAGCCTGTACACGTCGTCCAGCCGCAGAGTGGTCCGCGCAAGCTCAGCCCGTATCTCCAGCGTAGATTCACGCAGATTGTCGAATATCTCATCTGAATGGTCCTCGCTGCTGCTCTTCTTGCTGGCACTGCCCGCGTTTATCTGTGTGAATATCTCCGTGAGCACCGCCTCAGGCAGCACTATGCTGATACTGCCCTCCACGTTGGAGAAGGCCACCTTCATGTCGATCAGTACCACCGTCTCCTCAAGTCCGATAAGCTGCACAAGGGTCGGGTTGTTCTCCACACGGCCGAACTCAAACTCAAGCTGTATGTAGTTCTCCCACGTAATGCCCATCATACTGACAAAGTCCTTCATCAGCACCTCAAAGAGCTTCAAGTCCAGCTCTGTGTAGGTGTAGTCGTCCGGAAGGCTGTCTACGTCGCCGTTGCCGCCGGTCATACGGTCCATCATGCTAACCATGATCGGGGCTGCGGCATAGAAGAGTACCGGGGTCTCCTCCATCTCCTCCTTAAGTATCAGGTGTGCCGTCGTGAGCACAGCGCTGTCACTCAGGGCGTTTGAGAACTCAAAGTACCTCTGCTCCTCCACGGACTCCACACTTATCTCGCAGGTGGCGTGGACAAGGCCGTTTATCCTTGTAGTCAGTACCCGGGAGTAGTTGTCGAAGATACTGCTCAGCATCTTCAGCCGGTCCTTTGTAAACTTCCGCGGGCTGCTGAAGTCATATTTCCTATATTTCTTTTCCTGCGGTTCCTCCTCAGCCGGGGATGAGCCTCCCCCGCCGCCGTTCATGGAGTTCAGCAGGGCGTCTATCTGGCTTTGGGATAATACCTCTGGCATCCGATCAACCCTCCTGACCGCTTGAACTCGGCGCGCTGCCGGAGTCGTCCTCAGCGGGGGCGGAGCTCCCGGCGTCATCCTCTTTCAGTGAGCCGCCCTCGCGCTGGGTATAATACTGCTCCAACGCATCTCCCAGCTTATTCCCAAGGTCCTTTCCTGTTATAGTCATCTCAACGCGGCGGTTCTTCTTGCGGTGCTCGTCATCGTTCTCCGCTATGGGCCTATGCTGTCCGTAGGACTGCCCGACGATCCTGGCGGGCGCTATGCCGGGCTCGCCGTCGCCGCTAGGCCGGCACAGCTCCTGCAGGTACCAGCACACCTGTGCCGAGCGCTCCGAGGAGAGCATACGGTCGCCCTCGGGGTCGTTTTCCGTGTTGTCCTGGCCCTGGGCCGTGTGTCCCGATATGCGTATCTCGTCTATGGCCGGAGCCGCCGCTTTAAGCACGGGGCCCATATTATCAAGGATCGCCTTGCCCTCAGGCAGCATATCGTATTTATCCGGGTAGAAGAACACCGTGTCCACCAGTGACAGGAATACATACCCGTCGCCTTTTGTTATTTCAATATTCTTGCCGGACTCCTCTATGTACTGCTTCAACTGGTCATAGAGCTGGTCCACCTGCTGGTTTATCTGCTCCTGCATCGCCTCCTGAGCTGCCTCAAGAGCTTCCTTTATCACATCCGGGTCGGCAACGCCCGGCTCCTTGTCATTGGCCTCTGCAAAGGGGCCATGGCTGTCGCCGGCCTCAATCTCTGTCTCCGCCGGAGTAGCGTTGGGGTTGAAGCTCTGTACCAGGGCCTTCCACTTGTTTTCATCAACTGTGGACATAGAGTAGAGCAGTACAAAGAAACACAGCAGCAGGGTAACCATGTCGCCATAGGTGTCCATCCAGTTCGCGCCGCCGCCTTCGCCGCCGCCGCTCTTCTTTTTCATGTTGACGTGACACCTCCGTTTCTTCTAAGACTTCTAGCTTGCTCCCATTTAAACGCCGTTCAATACCGCTTCGCTGTACATGGGCCTGCCCATGTCCGGCGAAGCGGCACTCGAAGCCGCCAGGCCTGGGCCGCAGGGAGCGTTCCATCGTGTTATTATACCAAACATACCCCCCTCGCGTCAAGTACCACGGGGAAGCTTTTGAAGGAAACTTTTGTTACGTATATTACCGCATACACAAGAGGCTGTATATTTTTGACCGAATATCAGGCCTCTCCGGAGCCGCCCGCGCTGTTCGCCAGCTTCTCCCTCTGCTTCTGGGCAACGAAGGTGAGGAGCTTTTCACGCAGCATCTTGGGGTTCTCGCCTGCCTGGATACAGGTTATGCCCTCAACGATTATCATTTTATTGAGGACCTCCTCGCTGTCCCTGATACGCAGGTTGTTGGCGACCGGGCCGAACACCATATGGGCCAGGATACAGCCGTACAGGGTGGTGACAAGGGCCACGCTCATATCCGCGCCGATGTTGCTGGAACCGGAGGTGGGGTCCATGTTCTTGAGCATGTTTATAAGGCCTATCAGCGTGCCCACCATGCCGAAGGCCGGGGATACTGCCGACGCCTTGTCATAAAGGGCCGCCGCCGCGTTATGCCGGTCGGACATGCACTCGATGTCGTTCTCCAAAGTGGCCCGCACCCGGTCAGGGTCGTTGGCGTCCACTATCAGCATGATGGCCTGCTTGAAGAAGGGGTCCTCCTGCTCGTTGGCCTTCTCCTCAAGGGCCAGCAGGCCGTCCTTACGGGCGATCTGCGCCAGGTCCACCAGGGCGTCGATGATATTCTCAGGCTTCTGCTTGGGGTTCTTTATGAGCACGCCGAAGTGCTTTGGTATGCTCAGGAAGGTCTTCAGCGGGAAGCTTGCCAGCACGATGGCGACGGAGCAGCCAATAACTATCATAACGCTGGGGCCGTCAACGAAGTTTCCGAGCTTCTCAAACTCGTATGGCGGGAAGCCGTTTGCCATGCCCAGCACCATAACTATAATGGCGACCACAAGGCCTATGAGATAAGCTATATTCATTGGTCCTTCACCTTCATTTCCTTATTTCCAGCGCCTTATCGCCTAAAACCCGGCCGCTGGGTAGAACTCCGTGCCGCGGGGGCCCCGGAATTTGGGTTTTCATTGATTGTCACAGTGCGGTGCACGTCCATTACCTTGGCGTTATAGTCGGCAATGCGCGCGGTGATGTCCTGCACGGATTCCAGCACCAGATAGAAGTCCCGGTTCATCATGACTATCTTCGTTTCGGGAATCAGCTCGATGCACTCGATCTGCAGGTGGTTCACCAAAAACCGCTCGCCGCTGGTCTTCGTGAGCATTATCATAGATAACTCCTCCTTATATCAGCCGGCCCGCCGGGAGAGCGTCCTCTGCGCCCTCCCCGGCCCGGCATTTGTCCCTTTACATCATATTAACAGCTAATTAAGCTTAGCGCTTCATGTTCACCAGTTCTTCGAGCATACTGTCGGTAACGGTGACGATACGGGTGTTTGCCTGATAGCCGCGCTGGATCATGATCATATTGCTTATCTCGTTGGCAAGGTCCGTGCCAGAACTCTCAAGGCCATTGCTGATAACCTTGGTGCTGCCAGAAGAACTTATACCACTTTCGCCTTCAATGGTCTTGCCTCTCTGGTCCTCCGGTATGACATTACCATTTTCATCAAACATATAGAACAGACTCAACGGGTCGCTGCTGTTCTTAACTGCATGGCCCACTGAAGTCAGCGTAACACGGCCCGCGCCGCCCAAAGCCTGATAATAGTGTCCGTCAACGTGGGTAAGGCCGTTGGGGTTCTCAACCTGAGCAATGGCGATTGCACCGATTACAACCGCTTCGCCGTTCCCTGTCGTGCAGGTGATGCGCCCGGTGTTTTCATCAATACTGATGCTGTGCTTTACAATACGGCCGGCCCCCTGGTCGGAATCAATAATCTGCCCATAAGTTGCGCTGGCTGGGTCCCTATCCCAAGTAGGATATGACGCGCCGCCGTCAGCATTAGCCATTGGTGCGCGAATAGGCGTAAGCACAGGGGCTTCTATATATTGCTCCACCACCGTTACGTCTAGGTCAGACAATTTCGGCGGAGCGGGTGCAGTCTGGCCGTCGCCTAATTTCTTTGGTGTCAACATGACAATCTGGTCTTTATCATTGACATAGAAAACTGGAGATGTTGCTCCATAGGCGGCCTCAATTTCAGCGTCTGTAATGTCCTTAATATTTTTTAATGCATCAACACCCTTATCGACCTCAATTGTGTTACCATATGCCACAGCCGCCTTATAGGCCGGGCTTTCAACAGCAAGGAAACCATACACGACCTGCCCTTGACCGTCAACCAGATAACCGTTACGATCAAACTCCAGGTTGCCAAGTCTCGTCAGGTACATGTCTTTAAGCTCCTTATTGCCGGTCGTAGAACCAAATGTCGCTCCCTTATCCCCCACGATCAGCATACCGTCGCCGTCTATCATAATGTCCGTAGGGCGGCCTGTTGGCGTATAGTTCTTTGTGCTCATATCAAGGTCAATGGTGCCTATGGACGAACCGTAGCCCACCTGGGCGGGGTTCTTGCCGCCCAGAAGGTTCGAGCCGTCGCTGCCGCCGCGCACGCTGGTGTAGAGGGCCTCCAGGAAGGTGTAGCGGGTAGCTTTATAGGCGTTGGTGTTAACGTTTGAGATGTTCTGGCCGATGACGTTCAAAGCGCTCATATGAGCCTTCAGACCCGACACGGCCGCATACATAGCTCCTGTCATTAGTTCATGCTCCTTTTCTTTAACGGCGGGGCACGGCGGCAGACCAGTCGGGCCTGCCGCCCAAACCTCCCGCGCCCGGTGCTCCGGGCAGGTGGGTCCGGTTCAGATCAAAACCGCGCCGTCAATGTTTGTAAAGATATTCTCCTTCATCTCGTCCTGGTTCATGGTGGTTATCACCCTGCCGAAGGGGACGTTGATGATGAAGGCCTGGGTGGCGTTAAACGCCAGGATGTTCTTTGCGCCCTTCTCCTGTGCCTTTTCCACAGAGCCGGAAAGCGCCTCCATTAGAGCCGGGGTCAACTCTATTCCCCGCTCCTGGGCACGGCTCATTGCGTGCTTGGAGAAGTTTATAACCGATTGTACCGACTGCTCCGGGGCCTCCTCTTCTGGCGGCTCCGGCGGGATCTGGGGCTGGGGAACAGCGCTCTGGGCCTGCAGCATCATCTGGCCGAAGCCTGAAGCCGGGGACGCGCCCTTTTGGCTCTGCTGCTGCCGGACCGCTCCCTCTATGCCCTGTACGCGGTCGATCATACCCCTCATCCTCTCTGCTTTTTAGGGTGTTGCGCCCTCTCCGCCCTCCGGCTTATCCCCCGGGTCTGTGTCCGGGTCCGGGGCCTCTGGCTTATCGGTATCGCCGGTATTGTCACCGCCTTCAACCTTGTCGTCCTCGCCTTCACCTTCGCCCTCGTCGGGAACCACGTCGTCCTTTATCTCGGGCAGGCGTCCCACGGCCAGGATCTGGTTTAGGTAATAGCTCTTGTCGTTATCCAGGAAAACGACCTGCTGACCGTGCAGGGTGCCGGTGCCTATAACCGTGCCAACGGTCTCCACCATCTCCTTATTTACCACCTCGCCTATGGTGACCTCCTTGCCCACAAGGGACGCGGCATAGGTCAGCACGGTGGAGTCGTCTATAAGGGTGCTGATGTTTGTGATGGCCTGGACCACGGACATCTGGACAAACTGGTTCATCATGTCTGTGGTAGATGCTGCGTTGTCGATGTCCTGGTTCTGGAACATTGCCACCATCAAAGTCAGGAAATCGGTCATATCCAGGCTTGAGCCGGCCTTTTTGTTGGTGCTCTGGGTAGCGTTCTTTACCGGCGGCGCAGTACCCAGGATATTGGCAAGGTCGTTCATACCAGTATTTGCCATTATATCACTGCCTTTCTGTAGAAAATTCTCTTTGGGCTCACTCCACGTTCCCAATGAGGCCAAGCCTCAGCTGTGACAGGAAATCTGCGGCGCTGACGCCCTCGGTGCGGCTCTCACGCTTCTTTTTCTTCTCGTCGTCCTCATCCTCGCGGTTCTGCCCGTTGTGCCCGTCAGGATCCATCATCATCCCGGCGTTCTCAGTGTCCTCAGGCATGTTCACATGGACGCTTACCACGTTCTCGCCTTTCTCGGCAAGGCTTGCGATAAGGTTCTCGGCGTGGGCGTTCAGGATATTGGCGGCCCGCGCGTTGTCCGGATTCATGACGATGGTAAGCTCCCCTGCCGCCGTACGGCTGAGCTCAATGGTCACGCTGCCCAGCTCGATGGGGTTTAGCTGTACCAGTACCATATCGGCGCCCTCCTGCATGGCTCGGGACAAAAGCCCTGCCAGCTGCTGGGAGTTCTCAGGCTCTACAGGCTCCTGCACAAAGTGTACAAGATGGGCGTCACCCACCTTCACAGGCACAGCCTTTACATCCTGGAACACCGGCTGGCTCTCCTGCTCTACATTTGAGTCCATTTCCTCGTCCTGAGGCTTGCTGTCCGGCTGGGCCTTCTGCACGGTGACCTCAGGCTTATCCCTGCCCTCTGCCACCGTCTCCGGCTGGACCTTCTGGCCCTCAACCGCCTTGGGCTGCTCCTCCTTCGGCGCCTCAACTACGGTCCCGGCGGCCTCCTGGAACTGGCCCTCGACCGGCTGCTCCTGCTGGGCAGCTTCCTCGGGCTGGACCTCTACGGCCTCAACTATACCTTCCGCAGGCTGCTCCACAGCCACGCCCTCCATGCTGACGGGCTCAAGGATAACTGTGCCGTCCTCGGCTACCTTTACCTCGGCCTCCTCAAAAACAGTAATGGGCACCACGGGCTGGGAGGTAACCAGAGTCGCGGCAAGTTCGCCGCCCTTCTCTGCTGCCTCATCCTCCTGGGTGCTCTTCTGCTCCGGTTTCTCCGGGGCTTCCTTATCCTCCGTCTTCTTCTGGGGACGGCTGTTCTCCTGCTGGGACTTGCTCTGCTGCACAAGCATATCCTCGAACTCCTGGGCATTGCCGTCAGAGCTCATAGGGTCCGCAGGCGCCGACTTTGTCATGTCCACGGTCAGGGTTGGGAATAGCATATCGATGTTCATTTTGATTCACCTCCTTTCAATGTATATGCTGTATAATATGCCCGAAGCCTCGGGCCTTGTTATCTTTATTCACTTAGGCCAGCTCCTCCGCCTCCCTGAGGCTGGCGGACCTTCTTGCCATCACCAGGTCATCTATCTCCTTCTCCTCGGCCTTGGCAATCATGCTGTCGTACTCCCCGCGCTTCATCTCCTTGAGCTTCTCCAGGGACTGGGTCTCCTGCTTGGCCTCCACCAGGGCGGCGCGCTTCTGCTCCTCTATCTTTCTGAGCTCCTTGAGCTTCTCTGTCTCCCTCAGCACAGTGCGCTGCAGCACCTGAATGCCGGTCTCATACTTCATGGCATCGGCTATTGTCAGCCCAAGTGCCTTCATCTCCCTGTACTCGTCCTCACAGGCAGTCCTGTTTTTTACAGCCTGCTCCAGCACTCCCTCCTGCCTGCGCACATTTGCAAGCGCGGTCCCGTGCTCTGCCAGCCGGATATCCAGCACCTGGGTCTTATACCTCAGCACGGTATCCAGCTGAAACTTAAACTTTTTCATCGGCACCTACCTCCTAAGACCGTGGGGCCATGCCCCTCACCTTGACTTATACAACGTATAATTCTTCAACCTCTTAAAATTCTGCCAAAACTTACGGCTACCTGGTTAAGATCAAATTCAGCTGCTCCAGGCATTCTTCATAGCTGAAAGCCTCCCGCGTGCCCTGCATCAGGAACTCGTTTATTTTGTCTATCTTTGTCAGCGCGAAATCCAGCTTGGGGTTGGTCCCAGCCTTGTATGCGCCGATGGACACCAAATCCGCGTTCTGATTATATGTGCTCAGAATGTCCCTGAGCCTTGAGGCCATCTGCCGGTGGTTTTCGTCCACCAGCTCCACCATCAGTCGGGAAATGCTGGCCCCGATGTCGATAGCTGGATAATGGTTTGCGGCGGCAAGGCTTCTCGTTAATACTATATGCCCGTCCAGGATCCCGCGTACCGTATCCGCTATTGGCTCGTTTGTGTCGTCGCCCTCTACCAGCACCGTATATATGCCGGTAATAGAGCCCTTCTTAAAGTTGCCGCTGCGCTCCAGCAGCTTTGGGAGCTCCGCATAGATTGAGGGGGTATATCCCCTCGCCACCGGCGGCTCACCGATCGCAAGCCCCACCTCGCGCTGGGCCATTGCAAAACGCGTCAGTGAGTCCATCATCAGCAGCACATCCAAGCCCTGATCCCTAAAGTACTCGGCGATCCCTGTAGCCACTGTTGGGCACTTCTTTCTTAGCATTGCAGGCTGGTCTGAGGTAGCCACCACCAGCACCGACCTTGCCATGCCCTCCTCGCCTAAATCCTTTTCAACGAACTCCAAAACCTCTCGGCCGCGCTCGCCCACCAGGGCTATCACATTTATATCGGCCTTCACATTCTTGGCGATCATACCCATCAGGGTGCTCTTGCCAACGCCGGAACCCGCAAAGATCCCCATACGCTGGCCCTTGCCTATCGTGAGCAGCCCGTCTATGGCCTTTACCCCGAACTCCATGCGCTCCCGGATAGGGGGACGGGTGAGCGGGTTTATGTAGCTGCTCCCCAGATAGTAGTCTTCGCCGCCCTCAAAGGGCCCTTTATCATCGATCGGCTGCCCCAGCGCATTTATAATGCGCCCCTTTAGGAACTGGCCCACCTTTAACTGGAGCTGCCGGCCTGTATTCCTTACAAAATTCCCCGAGGAAATTCCTGTCATCTCCCCATATGGCATTAAAAGCATCCGGTCGTTCTTGAAGCCCACGACCTCCGCGGGTATCTGCCCTCCTGACTCACCGCTGTAAATTCGGCAGATATCGCCAACTGCAGCCCTGCCGCCGCTGGCCTCTATGGACATACCCACGATGTTCTCTATCTTCCCGGTATGGCCGATGGTCTCAGCCTGCCGCACGCGCTTTATGGTATCCTGGAACATGCGCGCCTCCTAAGGTCTGCCCGGACGGTCCGGCTCATCGGAGATGAGCCCGCGCAGGTTGTCCAGCTGGGTCGAAACGCTGGCGTCGATTATCTCGTCGGGCATTTCTATTATGCAGGTGCCGGATTCATCCCCGGTCATGGGTATCACCCGCACCCGATCCGACAGCCTCGAGAGCGCCTCTGTGAGCTCCGGCACAGTGTTCGCCGAGGCCCTTGCGTCCCTGTCGGCAATGTACACCTGCACCCACTCGCAGCGCCTTCTCTTGGCTGTGGCTGATTCTATCATTCTTATAAGTATATCCCCGCTGCTTTTCAAGCTCACGTGGATGACCTTCTCGGCTATTGCCAGCGCCAGCTCCTTCAAATCCTGCTTGCTGTCCTCAAGAAGCTGGTCCCTGACCCTCACGGCGTCCTTTAGAAAGGCAGCCACTTCCTTTTCTTGCTCGGCAGCCATCTGCTCCAGCTGGAGCCTCGCCTCCTGGCGGCCTTCAGCCATCCCCTCTGCAAACCCGGCCTGATAGCCCTCTGTACGGGCCTGGTTCCTCAGCTCCCCCAGCTCCGCCTCCAACTCAGCCATAGCCTTCTCCCGCAGCTCGCTTGCCTCCTGCTGGGCCTCGGCAAGTATTGCGTCGGCCTGGATCTGGGCAAAGTCAACGGGGCTTGGATCTTTCTTCGTTACAGGCTCCTCCGGCTTTGGCCTGGACTCAGGGGTATCTGTGTCCGCAGGGAGTTCGCCGTCTGTGAACTCCTCCAGAGCCAGAGGCTCAGCACTGGTTTCCCCGGGAATATTAAGGTCTTCCGCGTCCGGGAAAACGTATTTGTCCGCGCTCACGCTGGTGAAACGCTTAAAAATGCCCGGCATACAGAAGACCTCCTTTATGCTTGAAGTTGTAGTGTGTGTTTATTTTTCAGGCAGCTTCGCACCTGCAGGGACGTGGGACTCTGTCCCACACCTTGCAGCCTTTGTAAAGGCTGGCGGAGCTTTTGATCACGCGATAATATCGTCCTTGCCGCCCTTGAGGATGATGATCTCGTTCTTGGCCTCCAGGTCGCGGATGATCCCCACAATGCGCTGCTGGGCGTCGTCCACGTCCTTCATGCGCACATTGGTGGTGATCTCCAGGTCGTCCCTGATGCTCTCGGCCATACGGGTGGACATGTTCTTGTAGAGCTTGTTGGACAGCTCCGCCGTCGCGGACTTGAGCGCCAGCACCAGGTCGTGGGTGTCGCAGTCACGCACAAAGCGCTGCACCGAGCGGTCGTCCATGGTAAGGATATCCTCGAAGACGAACATACGCTTGCGGATCTCGTCGGCAAGAGTCGCGTCGTACATGGTAAGGCCGTCGAAAATGCTCTTCTCGCTGACACGGTCCACGTTGTTCATCACGTCGGCTACGAAGTCTATGCCGCCCACCTGAACATTGCTGCTGCTGAAGATATTTGCAAACTTATTGCTCATCTCGTTTTCTATTATCTTAACTGCGGCAGGCGAGGCGCTGTCCATCATGGCAATGCGCTCCACCACCTTTATCTGCGCATCCGGCTCAAGCTGGGCTATTACAGCGGCCGCCTTGTCCGGCTCTATGTATGAGAGGACCAGCGCGATAGTCTGGGGCCTCTCGTTCTGCAGGGCTGTGAACAGATCCTTCTCACCAGCCTTGTTCATAAAGGCAAACTCCCTGTTCTTCAGGGACTTTGTCACCTTGCCCAGCAGCTCGTTGGCGGTCTGGGCTCCGAACGCCTTCTCCAAAACAGTCCGCGCGTACTCAAGGCCGCCCTCTGTAACGGCCTTGTTTGTCATGCACATCTGGTAATATTCGTTCAGCACCGCCTCAGTGGCATCCGCATCGAGATAGCCGAGCTTGGCTACCTCCAGAGTTATCATCTCCACGTCCTCGGGGTCCATATACTGGTATAGCTGTGACGCCTTGTCTACACCCAGGGAAACTATCACCGCCGCCGCCTTCTGAGCTCCGCTCATGGCGTCCAGCAGGGATACCCCCGGCGGTATTGCCGGCTCCGCAGGCGTTTCTGCGGCCGGCTCCTCAGAGGGCTGCTCCCCCTTCTTCAGCTTTTTGGGCTTCTCAGTCTTCACCTTATCAGGCATTGGCTTCTTCATCTCCCCTCAGCAGCGCCTTAATGGCCTGAGCAGCAATCTCAGGGTTGTTCTCGGCCAGCTCGCGCACGCTGCGGCGCAGCTCCATGCTCTTTTCTGTATGTACATCCATAATGTCAGCTCCGGCAGGCTCCGGGATCTCCTCAACTATGGATTCAAGCTCCGGTACAACATCCACCGCGGGCTCCAACTGTACCTGTCCCCTAGTACGCCGCCGTCCCAAAAGCACAAACACAACGAAGAGCGTCATGAACAGGAACAGTCCGGCAAGCAGCGCTAAGTACACCCAAAGCGGCACATCCATAAATATATTCGGTATTGGCGGGACATCTGTCTTCTCGTCGTCAGGCTGCGGCGCCCAGAAGGGTGCCGTCAGTACGGATATCTTATCCGCATCATTAGCCCCTGTAAGGCCGACAGCATTTGCAACATGGTCCACCAGCGCGTCTATAGACACCTGGTTTGACACGTTGCTGTTTATAGTCACAGACACCGTCACATCCTCAATATATCCAGCCATACGCTGGGACTGGGTAACGGTCTTGTCGTTGTTAAATTCCTTCTTTCCGCTGGCCCGCAGCTCCTGCTCATTGCCGTTCAAGTCAGGATTCTGAACATACTCGTTCAAATCAGCATTAGTCTCAGTGCCAACCGTGCCGCCTTCGGCTTCATCTCCGTAGCCGATAAAGCCGTTCCACTCCATGCGGCCGATTATGCCCTCGCCGTCGGCATTCTCCTTTGCCCAGTCCGGCTGATCGTACTTGGTGCTCTCCGAGAACTCGCTGCTCATGCTCACGGTGGTATTTACCGCGACAGTTACATTTCCCACGCCATAAATCGGCTCCAGCACGCCAAGCACCTGCTTTGTCAGGCGCTTATTCACGGAATCCTCTATCTCCATACGCTTGGCGGCAACATCGCTTATGTCCCCGCCGTCTGTGCCGTCATAGTGATTTCCCAGGGAATCCCTGATGTCCACATTATCGATAATAAGGCCCTTCACGGCATAACCCACCGTGTTGCGTATCGACTCAGCCAGCTTTGCGTTTATAGGGGCCTCGTCAGCCATCGTCACCACCACCGAGGCGCTGGCCTCAATAGTATTCTCCTGGCTGAGCACGTACCTGCGGTCCTCGCCCAGGGCGATGTTCACTGTGGCGTCGTGTACGCCTACAAAATTGCGGATAGTCTCCTCCAGCCTGTCTTGCAGCTGATATAGATTCAGCTGTGCCCGGTCCGACTCTGTAGACAGGGAACTGATATTGTCAAGATACAGCGAATAGCCCGACCCGGAGGTAAGGTATCCCCCGGCGATGACCCCGGCCTTCAGCTTTGCCTCCTGGTCTGCGGGCACCATAATCGTGTTCTCACCCTTGACCTCAAAGGTGGCCTGGTTCTCATTCAGATAGGCGCATACCTTCGCCATGTCGTCATCGGTCAGCCCGGTGAAGAGCTCTCTGTATTCCGTCTTGGAGCCGTTCGCCAGCACTATGGCAATCACTACCAATGTGATAACAATGCCCGCGATGATAATACCCTTCACGGTCTTGCTCAGGCCGCCAACGGTCCCCTTAACCTTTTGCCATATATCTTTTGCCTTTTCTTCCAATTTTCCGTGACCTCCTCAGCCCGGCAGCGGGTGATTTTCCAGCTTTACAGGCTGATGCGCATTATCTCGTTATATGCCTCAACGGCGCGGTTGCGCAGCTGCACCAAGAGGCTCACGGACATCTCATATTTTGAGCTCGCCAGGGAGAGCTCCGCAGGGTTATCCAGCTGGCCCGTTGCCATCAGGTACTGCAGCTGGGTCTTATCTGCGTCGGTCTCCTTCACATTATCTATGGCAGAGCGGAAAATTCCCCCGAACATATTCTCAAAGCCGGCCCCTTTGGCGGCCTCGGGCTTTTCGTCCCCCCATAGCGGGGTCAAAGGGGTAATCTCATTTATAAGCATAAAACAAGCCTCCTGTATGGTCCCTTGTGTATTTGTGTATTCAGGCAATTATATTATAACCCTTTGGACTCACCAATGCAAGGTCTTGGCAAGCCCAAATTTATACAATATTCAAGTTTTTTCTCTTCTGATTTTCATTCAAAAAGCTCAGCCGTCCTTACTTGCCCAGCTCCAGCCCTCTGGCAATAACTGTCTTTAATGTGGAGAATGCCGTCACGTTGGCTGAGTATGCCTGGGTAGCAGCCATGGCATCGGTGATCTCCTTGACGAGTATTACGTTGGGCATTTCAAGGTAGCCTTGCTCGTTCGCGTCAGGGTGTGTCGGGTCGTAGCTGATCGGGAAGTCGCTCTGGTCCTCTACGATATCGGTGACCTTTACACCACCAGCCTTTTCTGCCCCTCTGTTTGAGGCTCCCACTGCGGCGTTTGCCATGGCCTGGCGGAAGGTGTCGCGGCCACCCTCTGCCTCGAATACTACCATTTTGCGACGGTAGGGGCCTTCGCCGTTTTCAGTGCGGGTCGTGCTCAGGTTTGTAATGTTTTCGGAAATCACGTCCAGGCGTAGCTGCTGGGCGGTCAGGCCGGAGCCTACGATGTTTATTGTGCCTAGGAATGCCATGTTTTGTGCACTGCCTTTCTGTTGGTTTGCCGCGCTGACTTTGCCTGCGCGTTTGAGGCCTCATGGGCGCTGTCCATGAAACCCTGCCACCTTTGTAAAGGTGGATGAAGCTTTTTAGCCGCTTATAGCTGTGCGCAGGGCTGTGATGTCGCTGGTGAGACTTTGGAAGACGTACTGCATCTGGTAGGCGTTGCGCACGAGCTCGGTCATCTGCTCAGTAACGTTTACGCCGTTTTCGTCGCGGCGGGTGATCTCATCGAGCTTCTGGACCTCCCAGGACGCGTTCTCGATGGTCTCCCGCATGGTGCGCTTTGTGATCTTGTTGCGCCCGTGGTCCGCTGCCTCCAGCTGGCGCTGAAAGTCCTCCTCAAAGGTAACGAGCTTTGCCCGGTAGTTTGGCGTCTCCGCATTGGAGATATTGTCCAGCAGCGCCGTCTGCTTGGTCCAGAGAAATTCCATGGACCGCTCCATCATGCGCATACTATTGTTGGTTATACCTTCCATAGGGTCCCCTCCTGAGTCTTCTCGAAATTCTTCCCTATTGTAAAATCTATCTGATGTAGTATATCATATTTTTGTTTGAACTTCAAGTCCCATACAGTATTTTTAATTTGGAAAACTTTACACCCACCGCCCCCTAAACTCGGGGCTGTCAGGGCATGGGAAATTGTATGAGGGATTTCTGTAAAATATTTTCACAAACCTGTCGACTCCGCAGGTCACTCAGCTCATCTCAAGCCGTGTGACCTGATTGCCCTCCAGTTTGTACAGCGCCGTGCCGTCCCTCGCCAGCAGAAAAGCGCCTGCTGGCTCATTAGTGCCTGACTTACTCTCGTTATAAACTATTATTTTCAGGCAGGGTATGCCGTCAACCGGCACCGCTTTCTCCGAGGGGTACATCTCATACTCGGACATCTCCTCCCCCGGCAGCCCCAGTACCTCAGGGCTCAGCTGCTTGAATCGTGACAGCGCCTCGTCTACAGTCATCATCATCAGCTCGTCGCCCTTATCCGTTTCCACTGCGGGCGAGGAGCTTACCTGGGAGCTGCTTCCGTTTACCGCCGGGTCTGAGCCCTGGGCCAGTGTGACGGACGACGAGGAGGAGTTTCCCCCTCCCCCACATCCAGCCAGCATAAGCCCCAATGCCACCGTGCAGGCGGCTAAGGCTAGGCTCTCTAATTTCATCCTGATCTTCCTTTCCTATGGCTATTACTTTGATAATATATATTTGTTTTATCCATTACTCATCCCGATAGCGTATCGTCACCTGGTCGTTAGCCCTCAGCACCTGGCTGAACTGGCCCTCAGCACCATTTACAAGCAATTCCACTGGCCTGTCAAGTTTTGAAAAGTCCAACCCGGAGCGTTCCAGCAGGTCCATAAGGTAGTAGTCTCCTCCGCCCTGCTTTGCCTCCAGGCGCAGGGGTGCGCCATTGAGCACCACCTGCAGCCCCCCAAAGCTCAGCTGTCCTGGCAGCGGCTCCTCAAGCTGGGCCTTCTCCTGGGGCTCCTCCTTTGTAGTCCTGCGCTTATTCGCCTGAGATCCCTTCGGCTTTTCAATTGCCTGTGTCTCAGGCTTCACCTCTGTCTCAGGTTCTTCCTTTGGTTTTGACTTTGCCTCAAGCTCTGGAGCTGGCTCCGGCTTGATCTCAGGTTCGGTTTTTACCTCTTTTGTCTCTGTTTCGGCAGCTTTCGGCTGTTTTTCAAGCTTTTTTTCCAGCAGCGGGGGTGGCAGCGCCTTCTTCTGCGGCTTTGGAGACTCAACCGGCCTGATGCGCCGCTGGGGTCGGGGCGGTATTGGAGCGCCCTCGGCAGTAATGTCGTCCCCCTGATGGATAGAGTATTCCATGGGCTGGGGCTGGCCGTTTACCAGGACTGTACCCGGGTATCCCTGGCCAAGCAGCTCACCCAGGGTCATTGTGGCAGGCTGGCCCGCCCTGGCTGGGATAAACTCTATCCGGTCTCCGGCCTGGACCACCGTGCTGAACTGGGCCTCCTCACCGTTTATGCTCAGTCCGGACTCAACCCCGGGCATTCCCCGCAGGAACTCCCTTTGGTCGTTTAGAGTAAAACTGAGATTAGCGCCAGTGCGCCCCATCATATCCCCATAGTGGAAACCGTTCATCAGCAACACATCCCGAAGATTCAATGTGCCGTTGCGAAAGAGCTTAGCAGGGTAGCCGTTCAGGGTCACCATATAACTGTCATTTATCATCCCCAGCGCTGCCGAGGCCCCAATGCCCAGAGGCGTGGCGTACTCCGGGTCCGCCAGCTGGTATTCGTCGGAGAAGGCGCTGTTGGCAAAGTGGTTTCCTGCCAGGGCCACCCTTGCCTCGCTCATGTCCAGCTCACTGGCTATCATAGCCGTCAGGCCCTGGAGCTTGCTGCCGCCTCCCGCCAGGAACACAGCCGATGGCACCCCACCGTTGAGCTCAAGTATCTGACCGGCTATCTCCTTTGCCAGCTTCTGGGCGGCAGGCTGTATCACCTCAATAAGGTTTGCCGGGCTTATCTCGTGCTTTATACCCAGGATATCCGGGTACTGTATCGGTTCCATCGAGCCCAGGGCCAGCTTCAGCCGCTCACCTGTCTTAAAGTCCACCAACAGGCTTCGCATTAGCAGCTCGGTTATCTCATCTCCAGCCACAGTAGCCATGGTGTAGCCCACCACGCTACCCTCCCGGCAGACGGCTATATCCGAGGTGCCGGCTCCTATATCTACAAGCACCAGGTTCAGCAGCCGGATGTCAGCGGGTATAGCCGCATTCAGCGCCGCGATGGGCTCAAGGGTCAGGCTGGAGACCTCAAGGCCCAGGCGGTTAGTTACGGCGTACAGGCTCTCCACCACGCCGCTGGGCAGGAAGGTCGAGACTACGTCCGCCTCAAAGACCTGGCCCCGGTGATCCATCAGATTTGTCATCGGGTATCCGTCCAGAACATACTGCCTAGCGGTATATCCCACCATATAGAAGCGCCCCTGCCCGGCACTGTCCCCGGCTATAAGCCGCTCGGCTTCGGTGACAGCCCCGGCCTCCAGCTGGCCTATAAGGTCCGCGTCGGCCTTTCTGAGCTCGTCAAACTTCAGCGTGAAGCTGGCGCTTTGGGATCTAAGTGCCCTTCCCGCCGCAGCTACACAGACCCGGCTGAGCTTCATGCCAGACTTCTCCTCTAGCCTCTTTATGACCTCTCCGGCTACTAAGGCCACCTGCTCTATCTCCACGATCTGTCCGTCAAGCATGGCCCGGCGGTCATGCTCCTCTTTCTCTATGGCTGTCACATAAAATCTGCCGTTTTCCACCCGGCCCAGCATACCGATAATGCTGCGGGTGCCGATGTCCAGGGCAAATACTACACCTGAGTCCTGTTCTTTCATCATGAACCTCACCTCTCTAAACGAAACCGGACGGCCCAATAAGTATAGGCCGTCCGGCTATGTTCTCTATTTAACAGCAGCCTGCGGCAAGTCCTTAATACTTGTCGTACCCTGCCCCACCGCTGAAGCTGTCGCTGGAGCTCACGCTGCTGCCGCTGGTGTTCACAGGAGCGGTGACCATCGGGCCCTCGCCGCTGTAATCCCGCAGGCGGAACTTGGCCATGAGCTGATTCATGATCTGAGCCTGAGAGGACAGCTCCTCGCTGGCGGCAGCGCTCTCCTCACTGGTAGCGGAGTTGCTCTGCACGACCGCAGAGATCTGGCTGATACCCTCGCGAATCTGCTCAATGGACTCGGCCTGGTGCTCAGTAGTGTCAGCCACATCGCCCATCTTGGCAACTGCGCCGTTTACCATGCCAACGGTCTTATCCAGAGCCTCTGAAACGTCAGCCACATACTCGCTGCCCTTCTGCACTGCGCTTATAGCGTGCTCAATGCGCTCCTTTGTGGCACGGCTGGCCTCGTCAGACTTGGATGCCAGTACGCGCACCTCGTCGGCAACGACCGCAAATCCCTTGCCGGCAACTCCTGCCCTGGCAGCCTCAACTGCGGCGTTCAAAGCCAGGATATTTGTCTGGAAGGCAATGTTGGAGATAGTATCGATAATGGTGCCGACCTCTTCAGCAGCGGCCTTGATATCGTTCATAGCGCCGACGGTGCTCTGCATCAGGTCGCTGCACACGGTGATCTGAGCGGAAGCGTCGTTAGACAGCTGGCTGGAATCCCGTGCCAGGGAAACGCCTTCCTCGGCGCCCTGGGCGATCTCGGTGATCGTAGCGGACAGCTCCTCCACAGCGCTGGCCTGCTGAGTAGCTCCCTGGGCCAGAGTCTGTGCGCTGTTGGAGACCTGGTCCGCGCCGGAAGATACCTGGTCGGCAGAAGACTGTATCTGAAGCAGAGTGGCAGACAGGCTGCGGTTTATCCCGCGGATGGACTTAAGCAGGCCGGTCAGCTCACCAACAAAGGACTCCTCAACGCGGGTACGGACATCGAAATCACCTTCAGCCATGGCCTCAAGCAGACGGTTCGTATCGGTGATAACATCACTCAGAACGGCCTGGCTGGTGCGCAGGGCGTGGCACATATCACCCAGTTCGTTTTTGCTCTCAAAGTGGACCGGAATATCCAGCTTGCCCTCGCTGTAGCCGATCAGAGCAGTGCGGACCTCTTCCACAGGACCAGTGATGCTCTTGATAATGCGCAGCTCCAGCAGCATCACAAGGACCGTTCCCAGAACCAGCGCGGCAATTATACCTATAATTGAAATCGTAACCAGGTTTTCCTGCCTTGTGACAATATTATCCTGCTCAGCAGTGATAGCAGCCTGCAGGGAGTTGGCAACCTCATCGACCTTGGTGAGCGCGGGTGTACACTCATTCTGGAGCATGGTGATGGCTGCCTCCTGGTCTCCGCCCAGGGCAGTCTCCATGATCCCCGGTACTGCATTGCCCCAGACCTCAACTGCAGATATGTAGTCGTCTATGAGCGTAGACCCTTCCAGTATTTTCAGCCCTCTCAGCTCTGTGATATAATCGCTGAGGGGTGTAAGGCTCTCGGTAGTCTTAGTTGCGGACTTCTGTGCGTTCTCACCTTCAGGGTCTAAAACTACGTCCCGCAGATAACGCGCCGCCATATTGACCTGAAGACGGCAGGTCCTCACAAGTGCGCTTCCTCGGACTTCAGTGTTGATGATCCCCTGATAACTTGATGACTGCACATTCATGATGACCAGCGATATAATAACGATAAGAACGCTGACCAGGACTGTGACTCCGAACCCCATAATGAGGCTCATCTTGACCTTCATGTTTTTGAGCATGACTGCTCCTCCTTCTCTGTTTGAACTTGATTGACTCGTATGCCGCGGGGAACACACGTCTCCCCGCAAGTACGCAGGCCATCATGCGCAGCACCGAAACTGCCATATAATTATAAGCCTTTGTACTGCGTTTGTCAATAAGCTTTCACCAGTACATATGACTAAAATTATCCCCGGCATTTTCAGTAGTTGCCTTTCGTATCATTATAAACCCGGGCGCGTAAAATGTCAATCAGATGTTTTCGCGCCGACCACAAGATTTATGTATACTTGCAGGACTATACTATATGGGGTAATCCGGTGAGGGGAATTTTTTTCACACAATATCCCCGAAGCGCCCTTTGGCAACATCACCCACTATGCGCCCATCCACAAGGGTTATGACCCGCCTGCGCATTATGTTCACAAACTGCCTTGACTGGGTAGCCATCAGCACTGTCGTGCCCCGGCGGTTCATCTCCTCCAAAAGGTGCATCATATCCCAGATACTGTCGTCATCCATATGGTCGGTTATCCTGTCAAGTATCAGTATCGGCGGGCTGTAGAGTATGGCCTTCGCCAGCTCCACCTTCCGGCACTCCGAGGTGCCCAGCTCCCCTGGGTACTTCTCCTCGCTGCCCGCCATGCCCACCAGCCCAAGGGCCTTTTCTATAAGCGGCCCGTCGGTAAGCGTCCCGCCCATCTTGCCAAAGCGCCCGGGAGGGCATAGGTTTTCAAATACCGTTGCCGTGCGCACAAGGCTCGACTCCTGAGGAACCCTTCCGAAAATGTATTTCAGCTTCTTCTCCTGCCTGCGCCCAAGCCTGGAGAGGTTCGTCTGATCCAGATAGACCGCGCCCTCGTCCGGCTGGAGCACTCCGGAGATAAGGTTCAGCAGTGTGCTGCTTCCCGCCCCCCGGCTGCCGACAAAGAAAGCGAACTCCCCCTGCCCTACCTGCAGGTTTATTTTAGAGAGCGTCTCGAAGCCTCTATGTCCGGCCTGCGGACCCTGGCCCCTTTTGGCACCCTTATATATTTTTGAAACATTCTCCAAGCGTATAGTGGGCATCCCCGGTCTGGCTCCTTTCAGCTATGCTTTCAGCGCTGCGGCGCTTCTTTACAAAACCCAATTTTTTTGGTATAATCGTGTCGAACCTAAAGATTATTCAGTCCCCGCCCCAAGGAGGCCCCAGTGAAAAACCCCTCTCGGAGAAATCCAAGAAGCCCCATTATCCCTGTCCTGCTCCTGGCGCTGCTATGCGTCGGTGGCATGGAGCTCGCTTTCTGCGCCCATTTCTCCCCGGAGCTCTATCATAAAATAACCGACCCGGTGGTACAGCCTGTAGTGCGTGCTGTCAACTCAGCCAAGGCGCAGCTGCGGCAGTGGGAGTTTGAGCTGCGCTTAAACAGGGTGCTTGCCGAGGTGGTGGAGCTGTCCTCTGAATACAGGCAGCCCCGCCCGGTATATTTCCCTGAGCGGCCCCAGTACATCCTGCACCCCGAGCTGCTTGAGCCTCCGCCCGAGTCCGCTGAGCCGGCGATCACCGAGTTCATTGAGGATAACGGCCGCACTATACTTACCGGCACCAACCCGGTGGTGTACTTTAACCAGGGTGACCCCGCCTGGCGCGACAAGCCCTTCGGCACGGACTACATAGGCAAGTACGCCTGCGGGCCCACTGTTATGGCTATGGTCGTGGCGACTCTCACCGACACGGACACCGACCCGGCTAAAATGGCGGTTTGGGCATATGAGCATGGGTACTGGTGCTCTGGAAGCGGGTCTTTCCCATCTATTATCGAGGGTACCTCAAAGGCCTTTGGCATAGACTGCCGTGAGGCCAAGGATTGTGACCCAGGCGCTTTGAGGGCGCATCTCCGCAGCGGGGGGTTGGCTGTGGCCTTAGTCGGGCCCGGGCATTTTACTGACAGCGGGCATTTTATCCTTATCCACGGGTATTCGCTTAGCGGGGATGTTTTGGTTGCGGACCCTAACAGCAGGGATAACAGCTTGGCGCTGTGGGACCCCAAGGTCATCCTTAGCGAGGCCAAGGCCAGCAATGGGGATGGGGTTTATGTTTGGTTGATCGGGTAAGCGGTCTGTGCTGGAACAGGGGCGCTACCAGAGGGACAGGTCCCTCTGGACTCCCCTTTCGCTTCGCGCCTTTTTGCGCTTTTTATTATAGCACTTTTTTCTGCGCTAGACAACATGATTTTCAGAAAAACGCCGCCCGGATCCCTCCTGGCGGCGTTCCTCTGCATTCTATCGGAATTTCGTATAGAAGGACCTCGGCCCCCCCATTCTCATGCTCAGCTGCTTATCCAAGGTCCGGCATCTCTCGAGCAGCCTGCGGTTCTGCAGCACCTGCCCGCAGAGCGCGCCCTCCTCAGAGCCCTGCTGCTCCCCGCCCTCCAGTATCTCCCTGGCGCGGATCGCGTCGTCCTCTGGCAACTCCAGTATGCGCTGGCGTACCTGCTGGTCAACCTCCTGCATACGGTTAGCCGGCTCGCCACGCATATTCAGAAGCATCTGTACCGATACCTCGTCCCTGCGGTCAAGAGCCTCTCCCAGCTGGCGGGTCAGGTCTTCAAACTCAGACAGCTTTACATATATGAGCCTTTCCTTTAACAGCAGCTCATCCAGCACCTTCCTGTCCATCGGCCGCCCCCTAACTGTGCGCTCCGGCGGCCTTTTTGTCAGCTTCTTCCGCGCAGTTTTTCTCTGCCTGCCTAAAGCTGTCCCGCAGGTCCGCTACCATCCCATGGACCTCATCCAGCACCTTCCTGTTCCGCCCTATCTTCACCCTCGTAAGCTGATAGCTAAAATAGTCATACAGCTTATGCAGGTTTTGGCTGATGGGGTACTTGTCATCCAGGGTATCGTCCAGGTATCCGATGATATCCATGCTCTTGTCCGCGGAGGCCTCAAGCAGCTCGTACTGCTGCTGGTCCAGGGCCAGCTCACAGCGCACCAGGTCCTTGACCAGCTCATCGTACAGTAGCAGGAGCAATTCATTGGGCGTCATGGTGCTTATGGACTGTTCCTTATACTGCTGTATCGGATTGTGGTGTTCCATTAGGTACCTCTTTTTCTATAATTATCAGCCGCCCATCATGCCCGCCAGCATGGAGCTCTGGGAGTTCATCTGGTTTATGAGCATTTCAAGCTGGGTAAACTTGTTGGTATAGAAGTCGACCCTATCACCCATCTTATCCTGCCAGCGCTCTATCTGCTCCTGGAGATTATCCATCTGGTCCTGTATCTCGTTATGGCTCAGGGAGTAGCTGGAGAGCTCTGTGCCCGCCTTGCTTACCAGTATGCCGGGGCTGCCGATGGAAGTCTTGCCGTACATCTCAAGGGTGGTCTTCAGCCCTGCCATCAGGCCGTCCTGCGAGGCGCCGTTGGCTGTGGACTGAGTGAAAGCGTTCTTTACCCTGTCCGGGTCGGTTTCCAGCATATTGCGCAGCTTATCCTCGTCCAGGCTCAGGGTGGAAAGGCCGTTGGAGAAGTCCACAGTGAGGCCAATGCTCCTAAGAGCCGCGCCAACCTCGCCTGAGCCCTGAACCGCTTCGGTCAGCTTGCTGTAAAGGTTGGAAATGTCCTGGTCTCCAAAGAGTATGCCGGTCTTGGCCTTCTTCTCGTAGGCCTCAATGGAGCTCTCGCTCATGCCGGACATATCGTCGTCGGTCAGCGGTTCATAGGGCTTGCCGCTGGAGTTCTTCAGCGTCTCGGTCCTATAGGCGTTGTGCATTTCTGTGACGAGCTTATTATAATCCTCAATAAAGCTCTTGACAGCGTCCACTATCTTGTCGGAGTCTGAAGTGTTGGTAAAGGTTATCTTCTCTGCGGAAGTGTCAATGCTGCCGTCTTCCTTATAGCCGAAGGTATTCTTCAAGGTGACCTGCATACCGTCAAGGTCAACGGTGTTGGAGGAGCGGGTCAGCTCCATATCCTCACCGTTGATGTTCACGCTCAGGATAGCGTCCTGTCCGGCGGTGAATTTACCCTTAGACTCAGAATATGCCTTATCAACTTCTATTTCAACCGATTCAGGAGTAAGAACCCTGATACTAGCCTTCTCACCGCTACTGTTTGTGACCTCAAATTGACTCGTATCTTTGTTGAAAGAGAAAGATTGTCCAGGATTTGCATTCTTATTCAATTCCTTAATGACATCTTCCATCGTTTGATTGTCAGCGATATTGAAGCTTTGAGTATAGTTTGTATTTCCCAACCTAAATTTAAATGTGGTCCACTGCTTATCTCCCGGAGCAATCTTACCACCATAAACATCGTTAAATGTGGTAGTTTCAGTGATTTCCTTAGGCGGTGCGCCAAACAGCTTCGCACCCAAATCCCCACGGATATCGACCCTGCTCTGTGAGCCAGTTTCCTTTGCAGTAATGGCAAAGTTCCCAGTCAGGCTGGAATACTTAATTTCAACGCCAGCCTCATCGTCGCCGTTGACCTTATCCATCAGATTCTTGATGGTATCGGTGGACTTGAACTCAAACTCCTTGTCGTTGATCTTGAGGGTGGAATACTTTATGTCGTTGCCGTCATCGTCTTTCTTTGTTTTCCAAGTAAACTTATCGCCCAGCGCCTTCTCAAGAGTCCAGCTGGTCTGCAGGGTGTTGCTGAAACCGCCCTCACCAAGGCCAAGAGCCTTATTGACCACATCGCTGCTGCCGGAGACCTTCAGGGCAGAGCCGTTGCCGCTGGGGCCTGTAAACTTCAGGCCGCCAGTCATATCGTCCACGGAAGCGGTGACCTTATTGCCAAACTCCTTCTTTAACTGCTCATTTATACCATCGGCCAGAGCTTTGGTTTTTTCCTCATCTGTCTTGGCATTTTTGAAAGCGTCGCTTTCAACGATATCCTTGAGCTGGATCTTCTTGGTCTTTCCGTCCAGGGTCACATTGATGTATTTGTCCCCGAGGTAGTCGGCACGGTCATTTTCCACTATCAGGTCGTCTTCAGTTATCGGCTTCTCGGAAGCAATGATAGAACCGGCAGCCTCGGACTTCTTAAACAATTCGCCCATCTTGCCTGTAGAGCCAGTAACGGCAAAATAGTTGCCCTTCTTATCGACCAGCTGTATCCTGCCGTCCTCGCCCACCCTGGCCTCGATGTACTTATCAGCGGAGACAGCCCCGCTGCTGGTGGTGATATTGCTGTCCTTTAGCTTCTTATTGATAGCGTCGGCCAGCTCCTGAGGAGTTTTATAGACCTCGTCCTCAGAGAAGCGCAGGGTGAAGGTGCTGCCCTTGCCCTCTTTGCCGCCGCCGTATTTCAGGGAGATTGAACCGGACACGTTGCTGGTCTCGATCTTTTCATCCCAGTCAATAGCCTCGGTTTCGGAGCCCTCGCTCACCAGATGGTCGGTGCCGACGGTATAGCTTGCGGCCTGGGCCAGCTGCTTAATGCGGTTGATAGCCACATTGCTGCTGCTCTTGCCGGTGGCGCTCACCGCCGCGGCATTGGCGCCGTTGGCGATGGTGTTCACCGCCTTGGTGAAGAAGCTGGAGCTGAAAAGGTTTGTGCTGCTGGAGTAGGAGGTGTACTTATCCAGGATGTTGTTCATCTGGGTAATCAGGCTGCGGTAGGCGTCCTGCTTCCACTGCATTTTCGTCATCTTCTGCTGCAGGGAGGTTATCTTCGCCTTGTACCCCGAGATACTGTTCTCAATCATAGCCTCGGTGTCCATGCCGCTTGCAAGGCCGCTGATTACGTTGCGGTTGCCGTATAAACTGCTGGTGCTGCTGGTGCTGTTCATTAAACTTGTGATAGAAGCCATTGCATTCACTCCTTTTTTGTGGTAACATATCCCTAGAGGGGATGGATAGACTGTTTTCTGGGGCAGTTTCCCCGGGAAAATCGCCCTCAAAAAGGGGAAAACCCAGAGAAGCCATTATTTCTTCTATATTTATATCGACATTAGTATTGGAAAGATAAGAGCTTTCCGCGAAAATTTTGCTTCTGGAGAGGAGCCTTCCTATGGAAAAGATCATTGCAATTACCAACCAGAAAGGCGGGGTCGGCAAAACTACCACCGCTCTTTCCCTTATCAACGCCCTGCGCCTCAGAAATTACCGGGTCCTCGGCGTGGACCTGGACCCCCAGGGGAGCCTGGGCTTCTCGGCGGGGCTGGACATCGAGAACGCGGACACGGTATATGAGGTGATGAAGGGCACGGCCGATATCCGCGACGCAATTCTGTCCACAGATCTGGGGGATGTGCTGCCCTCGAACATTCTGCTGTCCACAGCTGAACTGGAGTTCAACGCCCCCGGGCGGGAGTATCTTCTGAAAAACGAGCTGGACAAGGTTGAGCGGAACTACGACTATATCATCATCGACACCCCGCCCGCCCTGAACGTCCTCACCATCAACGCCTATGTGGCCTCCGGCGCGCTGATAATCCCCATGGCCCCCGAGATACTGAGCCTCTTAGGTATTTCCCAGATCCGGGACACCATAAATACAGTGAAAAAATATTACAACCCCGACCTTAGGGTTCTGGGCATACTCCTCAACAAGTACAACCAGCGGCTCACTCTCAACCGCGAGGTGCTGGAGCTTTCCAGCGAAATCGCACGCAAGCTTGATACCAAAGTGCTCGACACCAAGATCCGCACGAGCGTAGTTGTAGCCGAGGCCCCCGCCCACGGCGAGAGCGTCCTGTCCTATGCACCCCGCTCCAACCCTTCAATGGACTTCCAGGCGCTTTTGGACGAACTCATGAGCCTATAACAGCTTTATATAAAAACTACCGAAAGGAGACCATACTATGGCTAATTCCAAAAATTCCCGCTCCAACAAGACTGCCCACGTTTTAAACCTCCTCACCGAGCCCGGCGAGGCCTCCAAGGAATCCTCCCGCTCCGAGCGCCCCGCCGCAGCGCCTACCCCCACCCCCGACAACTCCGAAGAGGTTGCCAGCGCTATCCGCGACGCCCTTGAGGAGGACCTGCTTGCCGAGCTCGCTGAGGACGAGCCTGCCGTGCAGCAGCCTGAGCCTGAGCCTGTACCGGAGCCCGCCCAGGAGGTCGAGCCCGCTCCCGAGCCGGAACCTGTCCAAGCCGCCGAGCCCGTACCAGAGCCGGAGCCTGAGCCAGTTCCGGAGCCCGTCCCACAGCCTGAGCCTGTACCAGAGCCCGAACCCGTACCGGAGGCTGAGCCGGCTCCAGAGCCGGAGCCGGCCCCGGGATCGAAGCCGATAACGGAGTCCGACCCCATTGACGATATCACCTATGTGAACGTGCTGCAGGCATTGGTCGAGGACCGGGTAGACAAGTATATGAAGCAGTTTAATATGTGCGACTGCCATCGCTGCCGCACCGATGTGGTTGCTCTGGCGCTTACCAGTCTGCCCGCAAAATATATTGTGGTGCCTGAGCATGAGAGCGTGCCTATGCTGTCTATTTATGAGAGCAGGTACAGCGCCGCAGTTACGGCCCAGCTTATTGCAGCCTGTCAGAAAGTAGCCAAGCATCCCCGGCATTCTGACGGTCACGACGGACGGCTGCGGCTGGGGGCTCCCAGAAACGACGAGTAATCCCTATGCCGGTATAAAAAGAATGCGGAGCATATGCTCCGCATTCTTTTTGTTGAAAACCTCTGAAGGCCGGCAAATTTCTTACTTTTTGTCCCCTTGGGGTTTCTCCTTCTCGCCGCCCGCAAGCATTGAGAATGCCGCAAGCAGATCCTGGGGCAGGCCCTGCTCATCTGCCGCGTCAATATTCTCACGCATGGCGTTTGCCAGCTCCAGGCGCAGTACCGATACCGTCTTGGGGGCGTCTATGGCTATCTGCACCTCTTTATCCTTTGTGGCAATGATAGTCACCTTTACGTCCTCTCCAATGAGAAAGGACTCACCCGCCTTCCTGCGCAGGATCAGCATGAGGACCCCTCCCCTGCCTGGAACTCCGACAGAAGGTGCCGCATTCCGTACTCCCCGCCCTCCAGTATCACCTGGGTGCCGGTCCGGGTCTGGTCGTTTATCACCACCGGGCATTTCATGTTTACGGTGCTTGTGGACACGGGATTTTTCACTACGCATAGGACATAATAGCAGAGCTCGGTGCTCTCCTCAACTCCCATATCACTCAGCTCCTCCGGTTGAAGCACCGGCGTGTAGGCTGGGTCCATGGTGAAGGGATTCATCACAACGAAAGCAAGCTGTGGGGTCGTGAGGCTTTGCAGGCACAGCAGGGTGCCGTCGCTGCCGGAGAATGGCAGCAGCAGGAACTCCCGCTCCTCCTCGAAAGCGAATATGCCCCGGGGAAAGTGCAGCACGTCCTCCTCACTATAGTTTATCTCGCCGAAATACTTTGTTGTCAGCTTCAAACTGCTCCTCCCGGCCTTAGGCCCTTACATCCACAGGCTCGTGGTTTGGGTCAGACGAAGGCGGTACGTACAGGGCCCCGCCCACGTACTTGATTATGACCTCGGGCCTCTGGGTCACAGAGAACTCAATGTCCCCGGGCACAAACTCAAAGCCCTGGCCGCCGGTCTTCCAGTTAAAATTAAGCTTATCCATCTCGTAGCGGATCTGCATCTGGCCCGGCTCCCAGTTCAGGTCGATACCCGCCTCGGGCAGGAAGCCCAGGCCGAAGTCATTAAGGTTGCGCCCAAGGTGGGCGTCCTGGGTCTCCTGGGCAAATTGGGTGATAAGCTCCTGTCCCAGCTGTGCGTCCATCACCAGCTGCCCGCGCTTGGCATAGGTAGCCGTAGCCTGATACGCCGCCTGCTTGCCGGCCTCTGCTGCCTGCTTCACGCTCTGGGCGGTGGTCGGGCGGATGGAGCTGCGCGCCTGGAATGAGTCAATATTCAGCTTGACTGGCCTGCTCTTAATGTTCAAGCCGCCTTTTTCCCGGGAGATCTCCACCTCGGCTGTGCCCCTGGAATAGACCAGATGGGCATTCGTCGTCTTCATCTCGATCTCAATAGGCACAGTAGTTATCTCGATCAACGGTCCCACAATAAACCCCTCTTTCAGTAAATATATCTAAAAGATTTGCTTAGTTCATATAATCTATCAGCGACTGTGACAATAGGTTGGTGCCAATACGCAACGCGGCGTTATAGGAATACTGGGCCCACATCAGCGCGGTGATGGCGTCGGCAGGGTCGATATCCTCGATAGTCGTTATCTGCTCATTTAACGAATCGTCCAGGGAATCCAGGCGGTCGGCGTTGGTCTCGATAAAGGTGCTCCTGGTGTCGTGGGCTATCCACTTGGAGTGCACATCGTCCAGGGAAGCCTCCATCGCCTTCTCCAGCGCCTCTGCCATCTCCTCCTGAGAGACCTCCTTGCCGTCTGCTGTGGTAATAGGCGTGTCACTGTACGAGCCGTCTTCCGGGCTGCAGGCGGAGTAGATATCACCCATCTGGTTTAGTATTGAGATGATATTCTTGGGCACCATGACCTCTTTGCCGCTGTTCAACGTGACGGTACGATGACCGTAGCCGATGAAATCTGCTCCGTTGAGTGCCGTGTCAAAGGCGCTGGCCTCGATAAGCTGACCGTTATCCTCCTTCATGCCCATGCCCAGGTCGACAAAGGTGTGCTCGTTCTCAATGGAGTTGACGATATCCATATAGCCCTGGTACTTCAGTCCGGAATTAGGGTCCTTCGGGTCGTTTAGCGCTGTCTTCCAAGAACCATCGGCGAGCTCAGCCTCTGTCGGAACAGCCACGTCTACCGGCATACCACGATACATGACCTCGCCGTTGGGCCCCCACTCAAAGGGCACCCTCTCGCCGTCCGCGCCGGAGAAAACAAAGTTCTGACCGTACTTGGCGTTCATTGTCTGCATTACGGACTCAGCCGCGCCCTTCAAAACCTGGCCCAGAGCGGTGCGCCCGCCGGCGTCCGCGTCGTTGCTGGCGCGAAGGGCCGAGTATTTGCCCAGCTTAACACCCAGGTCCTGATAGGTGTCGTCCAGGCAGTCCCAGGCCTGCTGGAATTTGTGAACTACCTGCTTGGTATTGGCTATCTGGTTCTCCACGTTCCAGCGGTTCCGCCTAAGCTGGAAGGCCTGGGCAGCCTTGGTGGGATTCTCGGCATAGGAGTTGAAATTGCGCTCGGTAGTGACCCGCTCGCTGGCGGTTGCTAAAGTGTTATAGGACTTCATGAGGTTGGTCTTATAACGGTTCATCATCCCATTAGTTGTAATGCGCTGTATCATATTAAGTCACTTCTTTCCTTATAAAATTTATATAAATCAGCGTCCGGCAACGCCGGTGCCGTTGATCAGCTTATCCAGAAGCTCGTCAATGGTAGTTAGCAGGCGACAGGAGGCCGAGTAGGACTTCTGCAGCTGCATCATATTGACCGCCTCATCGTTCAGGTCAACGCCGGAAACGGACTCCCGGCCCAAATCCAGCTCCTGGGAGGAGGCGTAGAAATTGTCAAGTATATCCCCTGTGGCCTTCTGGTCGTTGCCAAGCATATTGTTGACATAGGTGAGCATACCCTGGAAGGAGCCGGTATAGAAGGCGTCGCCGTTTGCAGCCGCATTTCCCGGAACGGGATTATGGTTGGTATTCCCTAAATCTCCCGGGGCGTAAGCATGGTCGGCCTGCATTTGGGCAATAAGGTGAGCTATATTGTCATTAGCAGTTGACAGGTGGTTCTTTGCCGGGTCCCTGGTCTGAATAACATGGGTAGTTTCGTGGGACCAGTTATAGGAAATGCTAATATTGCCTGCTGTAATACCAGATGGGTCATTGCCATCACCGTTATTGCTGAACAGTGCGCCTGCGCCGTCGATAACCGGCTCTGTAACCACATCATAGTTATTTAAATCTGCTTTCTCTGCATCAGTTGCTGTATCTGGGTCACCATTATACTTTAAATAATCACCGGTAGCTGGATTCACAAGCATGAACCCATCCTTATCCTTCATATTGGCTTCATTAAAGATACTGGCAAACTTCTGAGCTAGTGCGTCCAGAGCATTCTGATAATACCTTATGCCCCGCTTTGTAGAGGCGTTAGGGTCCATGGCAATCTCATCCGTGCTGGAATACTCACCCACCTTGGTGAGCATTTCCCGCTGTGCCTGGAGGGTGCCGCTCTTTAGCTCCTGGTCCTCTATTTTATAAACCTCTCCCCCGGGCTTATTGACAGCCATCTTCTGGCCCAGGCCATTCTCCAGCACGGATATCTGCAGGCGCAGATACGGGTCTTCATTCCCCGCGTTCTTCGGGTCCTCCTGCACTGAGAGCTGGCCCCTGTACACGCCGTCTACCAGCACGGCATCGCTGTTGCCCTTGAGGGTTATTGTCAGCTTTTCAACTGTCATTCCCGCGCCGATGGACTCGTCGGAGTATTTAACATCGATGGGGATAAGCTTTGACAGCTCGTCGATGATGGTGTTGCGCTCGTCCCGGAGCTCCAGGGCCTGCTGCCCCCGCTCGCCTATCATGCCCTCCTTGCGCTCGGCGTCGCTTAAGGCGCCGCTGCTTATCTCAGCCTTCTTAATGGACTCGTTGAGCTCGCGCAGCTTTGTAAGGAGTCTGTTGACTTCGCCGATATTCTCCTTGAACTCATTCTGGGTGTTCGTCAGCACCTTGTCAATGGACTCTGAATAGGTGTGGAAAAGCTGTACAAGGGCCTCGGCAGACTTGCGCACCGCGGAGTCGTATGACTTATCTCCGGCGTGCTCGGTGTTCATGACCTGAAGCTGCTCAAGGATATCGTTGAACTGCTTCTCCATGACGCCGCCGTCCTCCTCGCCCTTGGCAACCTCATTCATGATAAGGGACAGGGACTGGAGTATATCGTACTTGCCCTCGTAGAAGCCCACTTTGGCGTTCTCATTCCTGAAACGGATATCCAGATATGGGTCGCGCAGCTGTGACACGCCTGTAGTAAGGGCTCCGGCGCCCACGCGCACGTCGAACTGTGAAGAGTAAACGTCCGCACCGCCTACGAACAGGGCCCTCTGGTCCAGGGACTGGCGGGTATAGCCCGGCGTGTTGATGTTTGAAATATTATTGCCAGTGACCTCCATGGCCTTGGACGAAGCCATAATGCCAAGCCTTGCCATTGTGAAGCCGCTGAATGTGGAAACAGTGCTCATAGGTATAGTCCTCCGTTAGGTTTGGGGTAGTTTTTAGTTTGCAGTCCCGGCCGCCCTCAGGCGCGGAAATCCGTCTTCATCCTGGTCGGCGGCTCGCCCTTGTCCCTCTGGGGGACCGGCTGGCTTTCGGGCATCATCCGCTCGATATCGTGCAGCATACATTCCATTGTGACACGCGCCGCCTCTGAAGCGCAGCTAAAGACCTCAAAGCGCTTGGCCGCGTGCTCGGCGGCCTTTCTTGCCCGGTCAAAGAGCTCTGGGGGATAATTCTCTGCAAGCTTCGACAGCGGCACGCCCTCTAGGCCCATCTCTTTGAGCATCTTATCCCGCTTGATATCCATCCCCCTCAGGGTCATGCTGAATACCTGCTCCTTCTTCATCATCGCCTCAACCGTCACCAGGTCACCGGCCTTTGCAGCCTTGTTCTTGGTCTTTGTGACCTCGGTCATCTGGTCCAGTGTATCGGCAAACTCCGCAAGATACTGTAGAAAATCCTCGTGAACCTGGCTCAAGCTCAGACCTCCCCCATCAGCAGGAGTTTTTTGGCTATGCTCCTTGCATCCACCTGGTACTGGCCGCTCTGCACCTCCCGGCGCAGGTTTGCCAGGGTGCCGGTGGTGGTAGCCGTGCGCACCTCCTGGGAGAGCTTGCTCTGAAGCTCCATCTTTATTGGGTCCTCGCCCTCATGGGCAGACAGGGTCACCTTATCAAACTTCTCAGCCGGCTGGCCTTGCTTCACGCTGGCAGCGCCTGCTGTGCGGGGCTTGTTCACCCGCATGGAGCCCGCAGGGCTTAGGGGTGTGATATTTGACATACTGATCATGTGACATCCCTCTTTTCATAAATGGGGGTATAGTTCCAACGTTCTCTAAATAATTTATCGGATGACCCTTGGAAAAATTAAGGGGTCACCCGATATTTCTTTAAACTTTATTGAGACTGTATATCAAAATTTCTGTGTCATGCCTGAGACACGCCTATTTTCCCGCCTGCAGGCTCCTGAGCAGGACGCTTGCAACACGCTCAATGCTGGCCTGCTCGCAGACCGCGCCCTTCTCATAGGCCACGCCGGGCATACCGTACACCACGCAGGACTCCTTATCCTGGCCGATGGTATAGGCCCCTTTCTGGCGCATACGGAGCAGTCCCTCGGCCCCGTCGGCGCCCATGCCCGTGAGGATTATGCCTGTCATCTTGCAGCGGACGTTCTCAGCCATCGACAAAAACAGCGCGTCCACCGACGGCCTATGCCCGCTGACCTTATCCCCCGGTGTGCAGGAAACGTAATACTCCCCTGCCGGACTGCGGTTTATCCGGCACTGCAGGTCCGCCGGGGCTACAAGAGCCAGGCCCCTGTGGAGCTTGTCGCCGTTTACCGCCTCCCTGACCTCCATGCGGCAGAGGCGGTCCAGGCGTTCGGCGTACATCTTTGTAAATCCCGGCGGCATATGCTGCACTATCACCATGGCAGGTATATCCGCAGGCAGGCGCTTCATCACCTCAAGGGTAGCCTCGGTACCGCCTGTGGACGCACCCAGGCCGATAATATACTGCTGTGCGCCTGTGCTGCCACCTATGGGCCCCACTGTCGCCGGCACCGGCAGCTCCGGAGCCGCGGCAGCCCCTACAGGGGCGGGGCGCCGCACCTTGGCGTGGGAGGCCTCTATCACCGCCTCAGTGAGGGAGCGGACGAATTCGTCCCGGCTCTGCACGCCATCGGGCTTGCGCACAAATCCCACCGCCCCCGCGTGCAGGGCGTCGAACACCCTGAGGTTCAGCGAGGACGCCAGCACCACCGGCAGTGGGTGCTGGGGCAGTATCTTCTTTAGGAACTCTATCCCGGTCATGCCCGGCATCTGCACGTCGCAGGTCATAACATCCGGGTCAAGGGAGCGAAGCTTATTCTCCGCGTCGGCGGCGTTTATGGCATAGCCTGCCACCTCGATCCTCGGGTCCTTGCGAAGCCCCTCCATTATTATTTTCCTGGCGATGATGGAGTCGTCCACCACCAGGACCCTTATCTTGTTTGCCAACTAGTATCCCTCCTGACACTTCTTGGAAAAAAACCGGGCTTCCAGAGCTCATCAGCGCTTCTGGAATATAGAGGTCGCCACCCTGGCATATGGCGTGTCGGGCGGCAGGTTCTCAGCCTTGCTGATGATAAGGTACCCCCCTGGCACGGTGGCGTCGAACATCCTCCTTGCAAGGTCTGACTTTGTCTGCTGGTCAAAGTAGATCATCACGTTGCGGCAGAAGATGACATCGAATTTCCTCTTGAAATGTATTGGGTCCATCAGGTTGAACTGCTTGAATATAACATTGTTCTTTATCCTCGGGGCCACCTCGTACTGCTTGCCGCCCACAGGCTTGAAGTAGTTTTTCCTCCAGTTTGGCGGTATGGTATCCGGCAGCTCGTATATGCCCTTCTTGGCCTTAGTCAGGGCGTCCATTGATATGTCCGAAGCCAGCAGCCTGGTGTCCCATGCGGAGGCCTGCCCACCAAGATAGTCCATTATGTACATGGACACGTTATATGGCTCCTCCCCCGAGGAGCATGCCGCGCTCCAGATGGACAGGCACTTGTCCCTCTGGTGCTTATTCACTATATCCGGCAGAATGGTGCTTGTGAAGTAGTCAAAGGACTCCACCTCGCGCATAAAATAGGTATAATTGGTGGTGAGCCGTGAAAGCAGATGGTTTATATCGTCCCCAGAGCCCTTTTTCAGCAGGAAGTCCACATACTCCGTGAAGCTGCTGTACCCCATATTCTTCACCGTACCCGAAAGCCGGCTGGTGACGAGCTGGCGCTTCTGGTGCAGGTCTATACCGTACTTGCCCTGCACGAATGTGACTAAGCGGTCAAAATCCTTATCCGTGATCGCCATGGAGGTTGTGGCGGCCGCGGCCTGCTTCTTACTGGTGTCCATACAGCAGCTGAGTGCAGTCAAGCACCATCAGGGTCTTCTTGCCTCCGGGCAGGCTGTACATGCCGGTCACCATCTTCTGGGCCGACATCTCGCTCTGGCGGGGCACGGGCAGTATCCGGTTCTTCTCGATGTCCACAGTCTGGTCCACCTCGTCGACCAGGATGCCTATCTGGGTTCCCTCCATATCCAGGATAACCGTGCAGAATTTGTCTTCGGGCATACAGCCCATCATCAGCCTGAAGTCGATTATGGGCACCACGCCGCCGCGCAGGTTGATCACGCCCCGGATGTCCGGGGGCAGCATGGGCAGCCAGGTAACGGAGGTCTCCCACTGGGTGAGCATCTCCTTTACATACTTGGTGTCCACGCCGTAGTAGATACCGCCGGAGAGGAAGATAAGGTACTTATTGACCTCTACCTCCATCATCTCTTCGTCAGGGGCCAGCGCTGCTGTATCAGCCGTCATTTCAGTCATTGTATCCATACAGCGAAAATCCTTTCCTCTTGCTTTTATTTCCCGAGCCGATTTACATATACTCTAAGATTATATCAGAAGTTGCGCCTGTTTGCAATACCTAGGCTCAACCTGCCTGGGAGGCGGCGTAGATGCTGGCTACGTCCAGTATAATGCTTATATCGCCGTTTCCGAGGATGGTGCATCCGGTAACGCCATAGTTGCGGATGCCGTAGTTGTTCACATAGTCCGGCAGGGGCTTTACCACCACCTGCTGCTCCCCTATGAGCTTATCCACGAACAGGCAGAAGGAGTTGTCGCCCGACTCCACCCACAGGATGATGCCGTCGCCTATCTCGTCGTAGCCCTTCTCCATCTGGTAGAACTCCTTGGCGCGCACCACCGAGTAGAAATTGTCCATGACCCGGAGCATCTCGCCCTTGGTGGCGTCGTGTATCACATCGCCGCTATCCATCTTTACGATGGAGCGGATGTTGTTGATGGGCACCGTGAACACCGAGTCGCCCACAGAGACCTCCATTCCGTCCATGATAGCCATCGTCAGCGGTATCTTCAGGGTGGTAGTCATCCCGTGGCCCTTTTCGCTGGATATGGTCACAGTGCCGCCAACGCTCTCCACGTTTGACTTCACTACGTCCATGCCCACGCCGCGGCCTGAATACTCCGTGACCTCCACGTTGGTGGAGAAGCCGGGCATGAGCAGAAAGTTAAGTATATCTTTATGGGAGTAGTCAACGCCCGGGGCAGCAATGCCCTGGCGCATGGCCTTATTGAGGATGGCTTCATCGTCGGCGCCCTGGCCGTCGTCTGTCACCTCTATGATGACCTCGCTGCCGGTATGCCGGGCGGCGAGGACTATCCTGCCCACCGGGTCCTTTCCGGCATCTATCCTGTCCTGCACGTCCTCCTCAATGCCGTGGTCCATGGAGTTCCTGACGATGTGCATGAGCGGGTCGCTGATACTGTCAACTATCGTCTTGTCTATCTCGGTCTCCTCGCCCTCAAGAACGAGGTTTACCTCCTTGCCCAGCTTCTTGCTCATATCCCTGACTATCCTGCGCATTTTCTGGAATGTAGCGGATACCGAGACCATCCTGAGGGACATGGACACGTCCTGGAGCTGGTCTGTAAGGGAGCGGAGCTGCCTGGCGGCGCTGGTGAAGTTATCTAACTTTAAGCCCTCCAGGTCCGGGGAGGCCGTCACCATGGACTCGGTTATGACTATCTCGCCCACAACCGCGTTCAGCTCGTCCAGCTTGGAGAGGTTTACGCTTATAAGGCTCTCCTTCTGGTTCTTATTGGCGTTATTATTGCCGCCCTGCTGGGCCGCGGGAGCCGGGGCCGCAGGGGTGCTCTGGGGAGCTGCCGCCTGAGCCTTGGGGGGCTCCGCCTGCTGGGGAGCGGCCTGGGTCTCCTGGGCCTCGGGGGCCTCATACTCAAAGAGGTTATAGTTGCCCACAGACCCCGCGTCCTTCACGACCGCCAGGGCCTTCTGCCTGAGTTCGTCCGTTAGGAAACGGATGGAGAAGCCCTCGTCCACAACTATTGCAGAGGTCTCGGAATTTGTGTCCACGTCGGCGGGATAATAGTCAAAATCGCTCTCGCTCTCCACAGAATCCCTCACGGCGCTTGCCAGCATAAAGGCCCTAAGGTTCTCCATGCCCGCGCCCTCGTCAAAGAAGACCCGTATGCCGAAGGGGAACTTGCTGCTGGCGTGGCCGCCTGCCTCTCCCGCGGCCGGGGCCTCCGGCTCGGCCTTAGCCTCCGCGGCGGGCTCCTCCTCCTCGGCCCTGCCCTGAATTTTATTTGAAAAGCTCTTAATATTCGCCAGTATACTGTCGATATCATCTGTGAGAGTTTCGCCGTTCTCAAGCTTCTCGACCTCGGCCTTGAAGAAATCTATGGCCTGGAAGATAAGGTCGAATAGCTCGGGCCGAAGCTCTTCAGCCACGGCTTCCATGCCCTTGTCGCGGATTATAAAGAACATATCCTCAATACGGTGGGCGACCGTCATAAGATTGTCGAACTCCATCATTGCGGAGGAGCCCTTGATCGTGTGCATAATACGGAATATCTCGTTCACGTCCTCCTGGGAGAAGGTCTTCCTGTCCTCCGCGCCCAGCACCATCTCGTCAAGGGATTCCAAAAGCGTGTTCATCTCGTAGAGATAGGCTTCCATCATATCGTTGGCCATACTGTTTCCACCTTTTCTGCATAGATTGCCGGGCGCCTATCTGCCCCAGCCTGCTTATTATAACACAGGGATTTCATTTTCGCAACACCAAAACGCAAACCCTCAAGTTAGTAATCGGCTTTCTTTCGCAAAAAAATAAGGGACATGACGGTTTATTCTTGCCTTTTGGCAGATTTTATTATAAAATAGAGTGGCATAGACGGATCATCACTCTGTTTTGACTTTACTATTTGAGATACAGGAGCAATAACTATGCCTGAGATACTGCGCCCTACAAACCCCGTCCCGGGGTATGACAACGTCTCGGGACGGCAGCCCATAAACCCCCAGGACCCTAATACCAACATCCGCAATGTGGTGGACCCCTCCCGTGTCACCCGCGGGGACCAGCGCTCCGACCAGCAGCAGGCCGGGGATGCCTCCGTCTCCCATAGGGTCCGGTACGAGTCCAACTTCCTCACGTTTTTACAGCGCATGGCCAACTCGCCGGATTCGGCGTCGGCCATGCTTCGCCTGCTCCAGGGGCAGGGGCTCCAGGTCTCGTCTGGGATAACGGCGGGGCTTGCGGAGGAGCTGAAGGCCTTCCTTGATATGCTCCAGATGGATGAGGCCCAGCTGGCAAAGTTCCTGCAGAACCAGCTGATGAGCGGGCAGCGCTTTGGCGGGGCCCTGTTCGGGGCTCTGCGGAACGCCTTCAACAGCTCCCAGTCCGAGATGTTCCGCACTGAGATCTTGCAGTTCCTGCGCCAGTACAGCGACTGGTCCTCCACAGAGCACCTTGAGAGCCGGATGCTGCGCACATTATATGATATGACAAAGTCCCTGCCTTCCCACTGGGCAAACCAGCTGACGGATATGGCTGCAAAAATGGAGAACGGCATTGCCGCCCGCGACCGGCAGGGAAACCTGGAGCTTCTGAGGGGCCAGGTATTCCCCCTCATATCCGACTATGTGCGCCGCACCCACGACCACGGCATGGCAAGGGGACTGCTCTCCATGCTTACCCTTGATATTGTACGCTATGAGAATGGCGCTGAGAACGACCTTATCCAGGCTTTCAGGCACCTCGGGAACTACAATATTTTCAAGGCCGACCTTAACGGCCTGTCGGATGCCGATATTTTAAGGCTCTTAAATGACACTGAGTTTTCCAAGGCCTCAAGGTCAGATAATTTCACCCAGCGCTTTATAGAGCTTGCCCAGCGCTCCCTACAGGGCGAGGGCGGCACGGCGGCTCAGGACATATTCAGGAGCCTTATGAGCTCTATACTAATAAATGAAAGCGTCTATATGCCGCTGCAGCATTTAATGCTGCCCTTCCAGTGGGAGGACAAAGCGGTGTTCTCGGAGATGTGGGTGGACCCGGACGCTGAGCACAGCGCGGGCAGGGAGGCCCCGGCCCCAAGGCTGCTGATAAAGATGGACATTGAGGGCATCGGTCCCTTTGACCTGATGATCGACAGCAGCGCCTCCGGGAAGACCTCCCTGCAGGTCTCCTGCCCCCAGGAGGTAGCGGCCTTCTCAGGGGACGTGAGCCGTGACCTGACGGATATACTTACCCGCAACGGCCTGACCCCAGGCGACGTGCGGGTCTCAGCTATGAAGCACCCGATGAATATTTCAGACGCTTTCCCAAATCTATTCCAAGAGGTGAAGAACGGTGTCGATGTCAAGGTCTGAAGTAGAGGGCCGGCCTGTGCGCCAGCGGGCTGTGGCCCTGCAGTATGGCGTCAGCGATTCGGCTCCTGTGATAGTTGCCGCCGGCATGGGCCATCTGGCTGAAAAGATCCTGGACGTGGCCCAGGAAAACGGCGTGCCAATCTACGAGGACAACTCCCTTGCCACCATACTCTCCCAGCTTAATTTGGGCCAGGAGATACCGGCGGAGCTCTACAGGGCCGTCGTGGAGATATACGTGTACTTTCTCAATTTCGACTTCAACCGCCAGTCCCAGGGCCTCAGGCAACTTCGCAGCCTGCTACCGGGGGCAGGCCAGAATCAGGCCCATAGCCAAAGCCAGGGCAATGCCGGGGACGTACCCGATGAACCCGAGGAGAATTAGGAGGATATTTGATTATGTTTTTTAAGAAGAAGGATAAGGCGGCGAAAAACGCCCCCCTATGCGTGCTGCTGGACAGCAACACATCAAGGGTGCTGGCCCGCGGGGCCCTGGAGGGTCCGATGGACGGCCTCAACATGCAGATAAACATTATCGAGGGGGACCCTCTGGCGGTGGTCCATACCGACCATATCCAGATAGTCCCCGCCGACGAGGCGATTTCCCCAAAGCTTGGGCACGTGATACACTACCAGGGCACACACTTGGTTTTGGAGCCCCTAAGGGAGCTTGTGGGCAATACGGTCCGGGCCAACCTCAGGATGCCCGTGGACTTTGACACCTTCATCTACCCCACCGACGGCAGCCCCGGGCGCTATAAAGCTAAGAGCAACGACCTCAGTTGCGGCGGCATAAGCTTCTATACCAGCGGCGTGTTTAAGGTGGGCGACATCGTTGAGGTGGTAGTGCCCATTACAAGAGGAGGCCCCCTGCTCCTGGGCTGCGAGCTGCTGCGTATCAGCGAGATGGAGGACGGCTCGCTGTTCTATGCCGCCAAGTTCACCGAGGTCCTGAACGAGCAGGAGAGTATGCTGAGGGAAGCTGTGTTCAACGTGCAGCTGAAGTCAATACAGCGCACCAGGCGCTAACAATGGCCCTTGGCAGGCAAATTTTGGTAAATACATTAAATTTCTTGCAATATCACAGGAAATGGAATAAAATCTATTTAAAGCATCTTTTGGAAGGGAGTGGGGCCAATACCCTTGAAAAATGTCCGAGCTAATTTACAAATCCTTGATGACTTAGAGAAAGGGAAACAAATGATTACGAACACAAAGAAATTCATCAAGCGCACTGTGGCCCTGCTCCTGTGCGCCATGCTCCTATTCGGCACCGTGCCGCTGGAGATTATGCCCAGGGCCTCGGCCGCCTCCTGGGCCGACCCGTACATGGACCAGCTAAAGCAGTACGGCGTCATGGTCGGCGGCCGCCCCAACTCCGTTATAACCCGGGCCGAGATGGCGGCGGTGCTGAACCGCGCCTTCGGCTTCAGGCGCACCGGCCCCATCCCCTTTACCGACGTAAATAAAAACGCCTGGTACTATAACGACATCGTGGTCTCCTTTAACGAGGGGATTCTGGCGGGCACCAGCAGGACTACCGCCTCCCCCAACGCCCCGGTGACCCGCGAGCAGGCCCTGGCCCTTATAGGCAGGTGCCTGCGGTATGAGGAGAGTGCGGGCGAAGTTACCGACTTCTCCGACGGCAAGACCTTCAGCAACTGGAGCGGCAAGTACGTGCGCTCCGCGCTGCTTGCGGGCGTGATAAGCGGCAATCCCAGCGGAAGCTTCAAGCCCAAGGCCTCCTCTACCCGCGGCGAAATAGCCAGAATGCTGTCAGTGGCAATGGGCACGCTGGTAAACAGCTCCGGCGTCACTGAGCTTGGCGGCGTGTTCGGCAACGTCACCATAAACAGCCCAAACGTCACCCTGCGCAACACCACCATAGCTGGCGACCTTTACCTCACCGGCGGCGTGGGCCTTGGCAACGTGATACTTGACAATGTGAAGGTCCTGGGCCGCATTATCATAGCCGGCGGCGGCGAGGGCGAGAGCGGCGAGGCCAGCGTGCTGCTCAATAACGTCACCGCCCGCAAAATGCTGATAGACCCCGCAACTGGGCAGTATGTGTCCGTCAGGGCCCTTGGCAACACCAATATCCCCGAGACCATCGTAAAATCCAACGCCTACATACAGGACGACGTGCGCAATAACAGCATGGGCCTCCAGAAGGTGATATTCGAGGGTCCCGAGGAGGGCAAGTTCACTATTGCCGGCAATATGAAGGACGTGACGCTGAAGTCCCCTGAGTCCACCCTGACTGTGGGCGACACCGGCACCGGCAGCGTCAGCAAGATAACTGTTGACGAGGAGGCTGTAAACTCCACCGTACATCTGGAGATAAACGCCTCAGTTGACGATATCAAGCAGGACACCGCCTCCACCATAACCGGCACCGGCGACATCGGCCATCTCGACGTGGGCTCCAACGGCTGCACCTCTGAGATACTGCCCGACTCCGTCACTGTGCGCCCGGGCGTTATCACCGAGATTGCCGGTATCCCCAACGTGGACTCCGAGGTGGCAAAGGAGCTCTCCCAGAAGCCCAGGCTTTTAGAGGGCTATCCCAAGGTCAAGAATATAGCCCCCACTACGGCGGACGCGTATTTCTCCACAAATAAGGCGGGCACCCTCTACTGGGCCCTGACCGACGCCGCCAAGGGCGCCCTCACCGATAAGGACGCCGACACCCTTATTGAGCAGCCCGCTTACGGCTCCGGCTTTAAGAGTATGGGCACCATCGATATCGACGTGTCAAAGAAGGAGTTCCTGCAGCCCCTGACCGAGCTGACCCAGGGCGGCACCTACTATATCTCCGCTGTACTCGTGGACGCCCACGGACGCAAGAGCCCGGTGAAGTCCCAGAGGATAGTCACTCCCGACGGCACTGTGCCGGATATGGCCAATAAGGACTACCCCTCCATCACCGACGCCACCCCAACCCGCAACGACGAGAACGCCGACCTGGACTTCTCCGAGATAGCGAACATGCAGGCGACGGTCATGGCTAACAAGAGCTGCGACCTGTACTATGTAGTGCTGGCTGCCGGAAGCACCGCCCCCAGCACCAACGAGCTGCTCTCCGCTGCCTTCCCCAACCCCTACGGCTACGGGCGGCTCCATCTGATAAAGAACACCCTCGACTCCTTCAAGATCACAGAGATCGACCTTGACCTGGACGGCACCCCCGAGGGCCTGGGCGAGGTGAAGGAGAGCACCAGCTACGATATGTACTACTGGCTTACAGACGCCGACGGCGAGCAGAGCTCACAGGTGCAGAAGATAACTGTCACCACCAAGGACATCACCCCCCCTGAGTTCACCATGGGCGAGATGTTCCAGTCCGACACCAAGGCCACCTCCGTGACACTGAGCAATACAGTCAATGAGGACGCCACCATCTATTGGGTCGCCGTCCCCAGCGGAGACCCCTATCCGAAGCACGACCCGGACCTGTTCCCCAACACCGACGATTGGCGGGAGTTTCTGAAGGACGAGGGTGCGAAGATACAGATAACTGCGGGAGTTGGTACTGCCAGCTCCAAGTCCGGCAAGCTTACCGCCAAGGCCAACACCCAGTTCAACATTAGCATTACCGGCCTTGAGAAGGAGAGCGCCTACGACGTCTACTACCTGGCACAGGACCAGGCCAACAACTTCTCCCGGGTCATAGGCATGTACACTGCCCATACCCTGGATGAGACCCCCCCGACGGCCTCCCAGCGGTTTGAGAGCTGTCCCGAGGACAGCCCCAACACCCCCTACGCCTACTCCACTATCGACGTGATGTTCAGCGAGGCCATCCGCTACCGCCAGCCCAGCAGCTCCTCCGACCGCCTGGACGAGGTCCGGCTGATGGAGCTCTACAACAACTACGCGGCGGCTTCAGAGGGCTCTCCCGAGTACGAGAAGGCCCAGAAGGACTTTACCACGGCCCTGCGGGACATGATAATCCTCTGGGGCCCCAACGGCCAGCCTGTGGCGGAGCGCACCGCAAACACCCCCGAGGGCAGCACCGACTGGGTTGTGGACTACCGTAACGTGCGCGTGTACCAGGAAGGCCCCAACATGGTCGTCAGCTTCGTGAACGACCCCGAGCACCCCGAGAATTCCGCTTTAAACCTTGAGAGCGGCGCCCGGTACCAGTTCCACCTGCAGAATATCTCGGACGATTCCCAGGCGCGGAATCCTATGAATAATCAGGAGCTGGAACCGTTTACTACAGTGTCTGCGAGGGTTGTTATTACCCAGTTGAACGATTTGGAAATGAACGCTTTCGCAATTGAGAACGGTGAAATTAGTAATACCCCTATCACTGTCTACAATGACATTACTACCAAAGACCTTGATACTGAAACCACTGAAATCCCCATCGATATCGGCTTTACAGTGACCCCGGAATCTGCCGGCACATCAGCAGAAGACGTTATGTGGGATATGCTTTTCTGGTTTGACAACGGCGTTGAGTTCGACCTGTTTGTCAGGGCGTCTAACACAGACAAATGG
>CANPBX010000004.1 GCA_947572385.1 uncultured Clostridia bacterium | reverse complement strand
ACTTATCGCCGTCCTGGGTGAAGGAGACATTCTCGTCTACCTTGACGCTCTTCAGCGTGGCGTCCTTGCTGGCCTCGCCCTCGCGGATGAGGAACTCGTAGGCACCGGTGCTGGTCTTGTCTTCAGCGCGGATGGTGAAGTGGATGACGCGGCCGTCGGTCAGGTTGGCCTCGTTGTCCTTAAAGTACAGCTTGCCGTCGGCGACCTTGAACTTCACGGTGTCAACATCCTTGGCGGCCCACACGGTCTGACCGTTCTCAACGGTGGAATTCTTGCTGCGGTCGGAGAAATCCAGCTCGAACTCCTTGGCGTCGTTAATGCCGGTGGTGCTGTTATAATTCTTGGGAACAGTGATGATGAAGCGGTTGAGCTTCTCAACGCTGGTGTCCTTCGTCACGCTCACAGGAGCGCTGGCTGTAACATTGTTCAGCTTGCTCTCGCTGTTGGCGTTCTGACGGACTGCATAGACGATGTACTCCTGGGTACCCTTATTATTAGCATCGGAATAAGTTTTCTCGCTCCATACTCGTATGACATTTTTGTCGTCGCTGGCGCGAGAAGGTGTAAACTTGCCCAAGTCAGCAACAGAAGTAATTTCCTTTTCAGTTAAACGGATAATGGCCTTATGTTCAACATGGTTTCCCGCACTCGAATCTGTTTGTTTTCCTAAATCTGCAAAATCATACTTAATGGTATTCGAATCGATCCTCTTCGCCACTGCAATGCCATCAACAATATTAGCGGTTGCAACACCATTAAACGCCCAATCATACAGATACAGGTCAGTGCCAGCCTTAGTGGTATTGTCGTCGTTCCTGTTGAAGCTGTAAGGCACATCAAGACGGATGGTCTTGTTGTTGGGGTTTACCTTGCCGGGCAGCTTGTTGCCGACAGCGTCTACCAGCTCGTTATTTTCGGTCAGGGTGATGTCGGTGATGTTGGCGGTGGTAGCGGCATCATCATAATAGACATACACATAAGTCGGATTTTCTGCAGTAGTCTGCTCAACAGAGCTACTGGCATAACTGGGGTCCAGAATCATAGCTATCACACAATTTTGTGGGAGCGTAACACCATTAGCAGGAGCAGTTGTTCCATCATACACAAAACCTGGAATATTAGATTTTTCGTTTATTATGGCTGCTGGACCACCTGTGCCGCTTCCAATATGCACAGGTTTCATCTGTGTGGTATTATCAAATGCACAGTCAAATACAGTTGCTCCGTCAGTTGACTTAACGGATATTTTAGTAAATTCTGCCACAAATTTTGCTACTGTGTTATCAGCAGGTTTTTCAGAGTACGGCACGTGTATAATAATATTGCCATTTTTGTCTTGTGTCGAAGAAATATCAACACCATTAGCTACACCATGCAGGGTAACACTTTTAATTTCCGGTTTACCAGTGGGTGTCCCCTTAAAGGTCAAACGATACTCGGTCTTATTTGCGCCGTCCTCAGAAGTAACGAGAATACGCATGGGAGTGCTGTGGTATTTGCGGAGGTTGACGTCGTTCAGAATTACAATACCGTCGTGGTCGGCAGGAGCGCCGCTTGCCTTTAAGGAAGGATCTGTTGTGGTATAAAGTGTTCCGACATCAGTACCGTCAGAATAATCATTATATATCTTGCTGTCGTCTTCAAGAAGTCCGTTAGGATTGAGCACAGTAACCTTTGCATTCTTGGAAATATGCAGTTCAATGTCACGCGTTGTAGCATTGACAACATCGGTCCCTGCCTGGACATCGTCTACATCCTTCAGATTGTCGTCCGCAACATCACCGACAATAATAGTGCGGTTAGTTGATGTAACATCGATCAGGCCTTGACTATAAGAGCCATTTCCGGTGTTTCCTGAATCTTCATTACTGACATTTACACCGATAAGCTCAGCCTTGTTGTTCTTCACGGCTTCAAACTTAACGGTAATATCACCGACACCGATGCTGTCAGTCATCAGAGTTGATGTGCCGGACTCAACCTCAAAGTCAAAGGACAGGTCGGTGTCGCCGTTATTAAGCCCAGGAGCGGTATTCGCTGTAGCATTTGCCGCCCAATTTGCCACACCGCTGGTGGTGCCCCTGTTACGCTCATACAGCACGCCGTCGCCATGAGTGAAAGTACCGTTGGACTCTATTTTCTTAATATTGCTGGATGTAGTAAAGGTCGGAATGATCTTGCCTTCAGTAGCAGCTGCGGGGAAAGTACCGAAGGGGACTTTAACGGTAATCTCAACCTTACCAACGCCGTTTCCAGTAGTAGCAGTGCCATCATCAACTTCTTTTTCTTCATAGCTAACCATATCCGGGACATCGAACTCAGTGAAGATGGGCTCCACCTTGTAAGAAACAGTGTACTCCTGTGTGGACTTGTCCTCTGCAGTAACAGTTACCTTTGTAATTTTGTCATCAGCAGCATTGTTATTTCCTATGCTGAATGTGGATACTTTTGTAAAGGAAACTGTTGCATAGGGGCTGGCAGTCTTAAAGTTTTCTTCCTTCAGGCCCAGCATAAAAGCGGTGTTATCACTGCCCACGGGCTTGATGATCTCGATGTGGTGCTTCACAGGATCAACATTGGCGCCCACAATGCGGGTGGACTCAACAGCAGTGATGGTAGTGTCGCTGCTGGCGTTGCGCTCGCTGACGGTGATGGTCAGCGGGTAGGTGGTGATATCACCGGCGCTACTGGTAATCTGCAGCTTAATGCCGGTGTAGTCTCCCCAGTAGCTGCCCTCGGGCTTCACGGCGTAGTCCAGCAGATTGATGGTCTGCTTGGTGCCGGGCTCGTCGGGCCAGCCGGACAGGTCGACGTCCTTCTGCTTGTCGTTCTTGTCAAGGATGCCGACGGTAATGCCGTTTTTGCTGCGCAGCTCGAAGGTAACGCTCTTGAGCGCGTTCTCGATAACGCTGGCAGTACCGTTAGGCGCGGTGATGCTCACAGAGTAAGCGTCTCCGCTGAGCGTAGCTTCCACGCCGTTGACCTTGATAACATCAGGCTCAGCAGCGAAGGCGCTCATTGGGACCAAAGCGACGACCATAAGAATGGCCAGAAGCGCCGCAAGTGGTCTCTTAAGGAACTTGCTTTTGTTCATGATTTCAACCCTCTTAAATTTTAGATTCTCGTGCGGCTCTCTTTTGCCGCCGAGTGGAAGTTATTTATATACTGTAATACCGGGAACAGGGCATAAAAAGGCCGCTCCAGGTGATCGCCTGGAGCGGCGGCAAAGAAGCTTATATAAAATTCAAGTCGGTCTTACGGCAAAATGCAAAGGGAGCCCCACTCTTCCATCCGCTCCGCTGACACAGGGTTCACATCCTGCCAACCAGGAATACTCCGGCAGGCGCGACATCAAGTTCCGAAGCATACACACCAGCATAGGGTGCAGCGCCAGGTCCTGCTCGCTGTGCATCACGTAGCTGCGCCGGAGCTTCTTCTCGAGTTCAACGCGGTTCCGAGCTATCTCGGGCAGGGCCAGATCCAAAGGCATTTCCGATAGGCAGAGCCAGAAGTACCAGAGGGGGAACCAGGGGCGCTTTTTATCGTCCGCGTGGCGGTTATAGTTCTCTATGCGGCCTTTTATCCACTCCCTGTCCTCCGGCGCGGCGGCACAGAGAAAGCGCAGAACTATCAAAGATGCGTCGAAGCACTCGCCCACGCCGTCGTCCTCCCAGCCGAAGCAGGTGGACCTCAGGCGCTCCAGGGTCGCGTCCCGCATAAAGACCACCCGGGGGTCCTCCGGGGCCAGCAAACACAGCACCCGCAGTATCTCCAGTTCGTACATGTTCCCGGCCAGTATCTTTGTCTTTGGTATCTGGGCCATAAGGCTTTGGAGCTTCACGCCCTGCGGGGGAATGTAGAATACCGGATACATCGCGCGGCTGCCTGTGGGCATGGCGGGGTCCGTCTCCGCCGCCTCAAGCAGCTCTCCCACGATAGCCTCACGCTCATTTTCAGCAATATTTTCACCCTTTATCATCCGATAGTTTGTTTCTATAGCGGTGCGGTATGCGCTCATAATTATTTCCTCCTTATGGGGTGCCGTATAACTGTCCTCCACTTCTCCGGCGAAGTCTTGCGCGGGTCGCTGAGATATATCTCATGGTGCCGCCTATCGCCCGCCATATCATTCTCATAGCCGTTTTCGTCTATGTAAGCGTCCATGCGTGCCACCGACTCCGGCTCGCTGTCATAGGACCCCAGATGGAGCATCTGCACGCATACCCCCTCCTCCATCGCCAGCAGATACGCCAGGGAGCAGTCCAGCTTTTTCTTCTTCTCAGCGGCACTAACGGCCCAGGCGAAGTCCTCCTCCCGCACAAAATCCGGTAGCCGTATCGCCGAGGTCCAGAGGAGAGAGGACTTGTCGCTGTAGTCAAAACCCTTGACTCCCGGCTGCACCCAAAAGCCCTCAAGGGGCGGCACCACGTACTCGTAAAAGCCGGGTATTTTATAGTCTGTCTTATAGCTCATTTTAAGCGTGTAAGAGACAGCGTACAGCACCTCCAGCGCCCCCTTGTACTCGCCGCCCTCCTCGTTGGGGTCGCCCAGGCCGTCCACAGCGACGAAATTCATGGGCGGAATTGTGACTATTTCGGGCGTTTTCGGGGGCAAATAGAGCCGTTTTTGTTCCTTTTTGAAGTCAAATGGCATAAGATATTCTCCTCTAGTTTAGCCTGGCGGCGGCCAGGAATATTGCAGCCCATAAGTACGGCTGTTCTGTGTTCCCAAAAGATAATTGAACCCCTCCTGAGACACTATTTTAAACCCGCACTTTTCATGGGTTTTCAGCGAAGCTTCATTATTTATATGCACACAATCATAGAGCTTATATGGGCCGTCCTTCTTTAATTTTTCCATAATGCCTTTCAGCAGGCGCACAGCAAACCCTCTGCGCCGGTAGTCAGGGTGAGTTTCCAGCGACTCGAGATACAAAACGCCCGGCTCAACGACTGCCAGCCGCAAAGCGCATACCCAAACACGCTCCTGCTCAAGCACCCAGTATGTGCGTCCGCTTCCGTTAAAAAACTTTGTCCTGATGAACTCCAGAAAGTCGCGCTCGACCCTCCTTACGGCATCTGCCCGCGGCCTCCCATGATAGAATTCCATCGCGTTTTCTTTATTACTCTCCCGGTATATATCCATAAGCTGCCTTTGGCCAATGGCGTCAAAGACCGTTATTCTGCGCAGCATAGAGCCTCCCTTCATATTCCCAAAAGCGGCCTGAGATACTGCCCGGTATAGCTCCCCTCCACCAGGGCTACCTCTTCGGGAGTGCCCTGGGCTACGAGGGTGCCGCCCCGATTGCCCCCCTCGGGGCCCAGGTCGATGATGTGGTCCGCGGTCTTTATCAGGTCCAGGTTGTGCTCTATCACCACCACGGAGTTGCCCTTGTCCACCAGCTGCTGCAAAACCTCGATGAGCTTGTGCACGTCCGCGATGTGCAGGCCGGTGGTGGGCTCGTCCAGGATGTAGATGGTCTTGCCCGTGGGCCGGCGGGAGAGCTCCGTGGCAAGCTTCACCCGCTGGGCCTCGCCGCCGGAGAGGGTGGTGGCGGGCTGGCCTATCTTCACATAGCCCAGGCCCACGTCGAACAGGGTTTGGAGCTTGCGGTTCAGCTTCGGCAGGTCCCTGAAGAAGTCCAGGCCCTCCTCTACGGTCATCTCCAGCACGTCGTATATGCTCTTGCCCTTGTACTTCACCTCTAAGGTTTCCCGGTTGTACCTGTGGCCCTTGCACACCTCGCAGGGCACGTACACGTCCGGCAGAAAGTGCATCTCTATCCTTATGATGCCGTCCCCCTGGCAGGCCTCGCAGCGGCCCCCCTTTACGTTAAAGCTGAAGCGGCCCGGCCCAAAGCCCCGGAGCTTTGCCTCCTGGGTGCTGGCATAGAGGTCGCGGATGTCGTTAAACAGTCCCGTATAGGTGGCCGGGTTGGACCGAGGGGTGCGGCCGATAGGGGACTGGTCTATCTGTATCACCTTGTCCAGGTGCTCAAGGCCCCTTATCTCCTTATGGCTCCCCGCGAAGGTGTGGGCGCGGTTCAGCTCGGCCGCCAGCTTCTTATAGAGTATCTCGTTTATCAGAGAGGATTTCCCAGAGCCGGACACGCCGGTAATACACACCAACTCACCTAAAGGGAGCTTTACGTCCACGTTCCGGAGATTGTTCTGGCTGGCCCCCACTATCTCCAAAAACTTGCCGTTGCCCGAGCGGCGGGTCTCTGGTATCTCCACCTTTTTCTTGCCGCTCAGATACTGGCCTGTGATGGACTCCTTGCACTTCATGATGCCCTTTACCGGCCCGGAGTATATAACCTTCCCGCCATGCACTCCGGCCCCCGGGCCGATGTCCACGATATAGTCAGCCTCCCGCATGGTCTCCTCGTCGTGCTCCACAACTATCACCGTGTTGCCAAGGTCCCGAAGGCGCTTTAAGGTGCCGAGGAGCTTGCTGTTGTCCCGCTGGTGCAGTCCAATGCTGGGCTCGTCCAGAATATACAGGACACCCATCAGGGAGGAGCCTATCTGCGTGGCAAGGCGTATGCGCTGGCTCTCGCCGCCGGAGAGGGTGCCGGAGGACCGGGAGAGGGTCAGGTACTCAAGGCCGACGCTCTGCAAAAATCCCAGCCGGGATTTTATCTCCTTTACAATGGGGGCGGCTATAAGCTTCTCCCGCTCAGTAAGCTCCAGAGCCTGCACAAACTCCAGGGCCTCCGTAACGGACTTGTCGCAGAAGTCGGCAATATTGACCCCGCCTACAGTTACCGCCAGACTCTCCGGGGAAAGGCGCTTGCCGTGGCACTCGTCGCAGGGAACGGCATTCATATAGGTCTCTATCTCGGCCTTTATCCAGTTGGAGGAGGTCTCCTTATACCGGCGCTCCAGGTTGTTGATGACCCCCTCGAAGGCCGCCATATAGGAGCTGCCCTTGCCGTACTCGCCCATGCGGGTGAGCTTTATCTGTTCACCCTTCGTGCCGTACAGAAGTATATCCACTATCTCCTTTGGCAGTTCCCCAATGGGGGTGTCAAGGGAAAATTTGTAGTGCTCGGAAAGGCCCTGCATGTACATGGTGGCGATGGTGCTGCCCTCCATGGCCCAGCCGCTGGCCTTGAGCCCGCCCTTGCGTATGGAGAGCTTTTTGTCGGGTATTATCAGCGCTGGGTCGATTCGCATGAAAACTCCAAGACCGGTACATTTTTTGCAGGCCCCGAAGGGATTATTGAAGGAGAACATCCTGGGGCTGAGTTCGTCTACGCTGACGCCGTGCTCCGGGCAGGCGTAATTCTGGGAGAAGGTGATATCTTCGCCGTCTATGACGTTTACTATCACCATTCCTCCGGTAAGCCCTGAGGCCACTTCAATGGAGTCCGCAAGGCGGGAGCGGATATCCTCATGGACAACCAGGCGGTCCACTACTATTTCGATATTGTGCTTTTGATTTTTGTTAAGCTGTATGGGCTCACCCAGGTCATAGAGAAGGCCGTCCACCCTTGCCCGCACGAAGCCGCCCCTTCTGGCGGCGTCAAACTCCTTCACATGCTCGCCCTTTCTCCCGCGTACCACCGGGGCCAGCACCTGCAGCTTTGTCTTCTCAGGCAGCGCCAGTACCTGGTCCACGATCTGGTCGATGGTCTGCTGCTTGATCTCCCTGCCGCAGATAGGGCAGTGGGGTATGCCTATCCGGGCGTACAGCAGACGCAGGTAGTCGTATATCTCCGTCACAGTGCCCACAGTGGAGCGGGGATTTTTGGAGGTGGTCTTCTGGTCGATTGATATAGCCGGGGACAGGCCGTCTATCTTGTCCACGTCCGGCTTCTCCATCTGCCCTAAGAACATTCTCGCATAGGACGAGAGACTCTCCACGTACCGCCGTTGGCCCTCGGCGTAGATGGTGTCAAAGGCCAGGGACGACTTCCCCGAGCCGGACAGCCCGGTGAGGACCACCAGCCTGTTCCGGGGAATAGTCACGTCTATGTTTTTAAGGTTGTGCTCCCGGGCACCAAAAACTTCTATTTTGTCAAGGCTCATATCTTTTTCTTCCTCCAATTCATCTATTAGTCGTTCCCGAATCCATTAAACCACGCCCGTTTCTCAAAGGCCAGTTTTTTCGGCCCCGCGCTCGGTTCCCGGGCAGCCTTTCCCACAGGCAGCAGGCACACTATGCGGTACTCCTTCGGCACATCCAGGATCTCAGCGAGCTTTAAGTCTATCCTATCCAGGTCCGTGATATGCCCCTCATACCAGCAGCTCTCATATCCCAGGGATTTTATTGCCAGCAGCATGTTCTCGATAGCCGCCGAGTAGTCCTGCACGCTGTAGCACCGGTCCCTATAGGCAATTATCTCCCGGGCGAGCACCAATATGGCGGCGGGGGCGGTCTCAGCTATAGGCGGATTTATGGCCGCTTTGAGCTTTCGGAGCAGCTCCGGGTCGTCCACGGCAATAAGGCTTGTGGTCTGTTTGTTGCACCCTGAGGGCGCTGCAAGCCCCGCCTCCATTATCCTTCGCAAGTCCTCCCGGGGGACGGGCGTATTCTCATAGGGGCCACGGTAGCTTCTGCGGTTCTGTATCAGCTCAAGAATGTCCATTTTTATATCTTCCTTTCCCTTATTCTACCTCTGATGTCCGCAAATCGGAGCTCTGCCAATCTTTGCAGCAGTGCCGTCTCCACAGTACTGGGAGCTATGAACCGCAGGGCAGTGCGGCACACATCATCAAACTTCCTGCAAAACACAGTTTTTTCTGTACCACCGGGGCAGGAGCCGCAATGTCCGCAGACATCCACGTGTTTCCAGCAGAGCTCCTTTTCCCCCTGGGATAAGGGCGCGTCCTCATACCATGTGGAGCCGCTGTCGTCGGTCCAGACTGTTATTGGGGCAAACGCTGCCTCGTCCCCTGTTCCATTGATAAGCAGATAAAATACAGGCTCTCCGAAGTAGAGTGCCGCCCAGTAATACTGCCCAGCCCAATAGCCGCCAGCCCTCTCGAAAGCGGCTCCTTCCATGCGCAGGAAAGCCAGAAATTGCAGCACTCTCTCCCGGGCCTCCTCAGAAAAGGTCTCACTGACAAGCGTTTCCGGGGAAATATAGCGCCCCCGGTACTCCTTTTTCGCCGTCTGGGTATGCTCCAGTACAAACGCTGTCTTCTGCCGGGTATACCCGTCCTTGTCGTGCTCGTACCGTTTCCAGAGGCCCAGCTTCAGCCTCTCATACTCCTTTGCTATATCCGGGTGCTCATTGAGATAGTCTCTAAAATACAGCTCGTCATGGTCCCCCATGAGCCGCAGGTGCAGGTGGAACACCCGCTGGGCAAATCCCTCGGGCGTGTAGCCCTTGTTGAAGTCAACACGATTTCCGCCATGAGACATGCAGATATACCCCGCCGCTTTCAGCGCGCCTGCCGAATTGTCCAGTGCCGCCATGTCCGGGGCCTCTATCAGAATGTCAATAATGGGCTTTGCCCATATGCCCTTAATGGCAGTGCTGCCAACATGGTGCAGCAGGGAGCCGGGAGGGAGTATGCCCCGCAGCACCCGCATTTCATCCTTGTACCAGTCTGCCCAGCAGTCCTGATGCTCAGTCAAGAATATGGGGAACAGCTCCCATAACTCCTCAAGTGTCATCTCACTAAGCGGTTTTCCCATAGTTGATCCTCTCTTTTTCTGGCGGATACCGCCACCCACGCCGGGGCGAAGCCACATCGGCAGGTTATGTTCTGCAAATGTATATTGCTAAGGCTCGTCCCGTAGAAAGGCACGGCCCCGCGCTTCTGAACCTCATGGCAGAGCCCCAGCACCAGCAGCGCCCCCAGTACGCGCCCCTGGTACTCCGGCGGCACTTATATGCCGGCCTGCCACATCCCGGGCGCGTCGGCAGAAGCTCCAGACATCCCAACGATTTTCCTACCGTCCGCTGCGGCAAGCGCCAAAACGTCCGGACTTTTTTTGGCTTGTGATCATCCTGCGGCGCGTTGGGCCAATCGGGGTTGGGGTACAGCTCCCCGACCCTGCCGCGCTCAAGCAGCCGGAACTCAAGGCCCTCCGGCGGGCGCACAGGACCGAAGCCCCCGGCTGGCAGGTAATAGTGGAATGTCAGTCATAATGACCGCCGCGTGGCCCACAGCCGCCAGCTCAAAGAAGGGTATTTTGCCCGAGTAGACCCTCCGTCCCGGATCCAGCGCCGGAGGGGCAAAGGTAATGCCGGGCCTTATAAAGTCCTCCGGCCTTGCGTTATAGCCTGTGGAAAGCTGTTTGATACCTAAGGCCAAAGCCTCTTTATTATTCATATATTTTATCTCCTTTCCTGGCTCATAAATATTTCCTGCACCTCTCAGCCAGCTCCCCGGACCTCAGCCACTCCCTAAGGGTGGCAAGCCCCCGCTCATTGCGGGGACAGGGCAGCCATAGGTGCAGATAGCCGCTCTCGCTGTACTTATCCTTTACATGTTCGATCGTCCGCAGGATATGCTCCTCGTCGCTCCATTGGGGCCAATGGGCTTTGCTGTACTCTATCATGCGGCGCACCACCCGCTCTGGGTCCAGGTCACGGTCGGCCTCGCTGACAATGCGCCCATAGATATTCCGAGGAGGCTCCTGGCGGGAAGCCCGGTGGTCTTCTACGGCCTGGCGCATGACAAGCCGCTGCTCGGGGGTAAACCAGCGCTCCAAAGCCCTGTCCTCCCACAGCCATTGCCCGGAGACGGCTTCATGGTGCTCCAGGCTGACCCGGACACCCACGTCATGATAGGCAGCCACAGTGTAGACCATGCTGGGGTCAACATCCAGCCCGTCCAGCAGCGCAAGGCTGTTTTCTAAAACTACCCGCACATGCTCGGGCCCGTGGGCCGAGTCATGGGCCTCATAAAGGGGCAGGATGTTCTGCTCAATATACTCCTGCAGCTCCGGGATGACTTCCCATACGCTTTTTACTTCTGCTTTCGCCATTACCCCTTCCTCCTCCTTGGCAGGGGCGCGTGCCCCGCGCTCCCGGTTTCAAGCTCCTTTATCTTGTCCCTAAGATAGGCCGCGTGCTCGAACTCCAAGAGCTTTGCCGCTGCCTTCATCTCCTTCTGATAACGCTCTATCAGCTCCCGGCGCTCGGCAGGGGTGTAGTGCTTCTTTTTCTTCTTGCCGTCGTCCTTATGGGTGGAAATCTCAAGAATCTCAGCCACGTCTTTCTTGATGGTCTTGGGCACGACGCCGTGGTCAAGGTTATATTTCTCCTGTATGGCCCGCCTGCGTTCTGTCTCAGTTATGGCGTACTCCATAGACGGCGTGACGCTGTCGGCATACATAATCACCTGGCCTTCGGCGTTGCGGGCGGCGCGTCCGATGGTCTGTATCAGGCTCCTGCCGCTTCTCAGGAAGCCTTCTTTATCCGCGTCCAGTATGGCGACTAAAGTGACCTCGGGCAGATCCAAGCCTTCCCTCAGAAGGTTTATGCCCACCAGCACATCGAACTCCCCAAGGCGCAAATCTCTTATTATCTCCATGCGCTCCACGGTGTCTATATCGTGGTGCATATACCTCACTTTTATGCCGTAATTCTCAAGATAGCTTGTCAGGTCCTCAGCCATCTTCTTTGTCAGCGTGGTGACAAGGACCCTCTCCTGCTTCTCCACCCGCAGGTTTATCTCTGAGATAAGGTCGTCTATCTGCCCTTCGGTGGGCTTCACTGTTACCTTGGGGTCCAGGAGCCCTGTGGGCCTTATGACCTGTTCCACGACCTGGGTGGACTTGTCCAGCTCAAGGTCTCCCGGAGTGGCGCTGACAAATATGGCCTGGTTGATATGACCATAGAACTCATCAAAGTTCAGGGGCCGGTTGTCATAGGCAGAGGGCAGGCGGAAGCCGTAGTCCACCAGCATCTGCTTCCTGGCGTGGTCGCCGCCGAACATGCCACGCACCTGGGGCAGGGTAACATGGCTCTCGTCTACGAACAAAAGGTAGTCATCGGGGAAATAGTCCAGCAGGGTGAAGGGGGCGCTGCCGGCCTCCCTGCCGGAGAGCACCCTTGAATAGTTCTCTATACCCTTGCAGAAGCCTATCTCTGAGAGCATCTCTATGTCGTGGCGCGTGCGCTCGCTGATACGCTGGGCCTCTATCAGCTTGCCCTGCTCCTTAAACATGGCGGCCTGCTTCTCCATCTCATCGTAGATGCTGGCGATGGCGGTCTTCATCTTGTCTCCCGGCACGATATAGTGAGAGGCCGGGTAAATCCCCACGTGCTTCAGCTCGCCGGTTACCTCTCCGGTCAGCGGCAGGAATTCCCTTATCCGCTCTATCTCATCCCCAAAGAACTCTACCCGCACGGCCTTCTCGCTGGACTCGGCGGGGAATATCTCAACTACGTCCCCGCGGACCCGGAACTTGTTGCGTATAAAGTTTACATCGTTGCGCTCATACTGGAGCTCGACCAGCTTTCTCAAAAGGTCGTCCCGGTTTTTCTCCATGCCCGGGCGCAGGGATATGACCATAGTTCTGTAGTCGATAGGGTCGCCGAGGCTGTATATGCACGAGACAGAGGCCACGATTATAACGTCCCTGCGCTCGGAAAGGGCGCAGGTGGCGCTGTGCCGGAGCTTGTCTATCTCGTCGTTTATTGCACTGTCCTTCTCGATATAGGTGTCCGTCTGTACAATATACGCCTCCGGCTGGTAGTAGTCGTAGTATGAGACGAAATATTCCACTGCGTTTTCAGGAAAGAACTCCCGGAACTCCGAGCAGAGCTGCGCCGCCAGGGTCTTGTTGTGAGCCAGTATCAGCGTGGGGCGGTTGAGCCGCGCTATCACATTTGCCATAGTAAAAGTTTTGCCGGAGCCGGTGACGCCCAGCAGGGTCTGTTCCTTCATTCCCGAGCTGACTCCCCGCACAAGCTGGTCTATGGCCTCCGGCTGGTCTCCGGTAGGCTGGAATTTTGATGAAAGCTTGAAGTCCATTTTCAGTGCCCTCCTTTTAATTTCCGGCGCCCAAGCCGGCTTTTGCCAAGTAGTCTGTCAACTCCCTGGTTTCCGCAATCCCGCTGCGCCACTGGGCCAGGGCGTCGTCAGCCATGGCATTGAGTATTCCGCTCTCTGAGAAAGAGAAATACCCGCTGTCTGTCAGTATTATATGGTCTTTAAGCCGGACCTGTATGCAGTCCAGGGCCAGCACCAGGTGCTTGGTGGTCAGGATATCCTGCTTCGATGGCTCGGCGCTCCCGCTTATGTGGTTATGGGCCAGTATGAAGCTGTCGGCGTCGTAGTCTATGCATAGGCGCACCAGCTTGCGCACATAGAGGGGCACCGCGTTTACCGCGCCCTCGCAAACAATACCCCTGTAGATGACCCTGCTGCCGATATCCAGCAGGACGGCGCCTACGGCCTCGACCCGCTGGCCGAGGAAAAGCGGCTGGAACAGCTCCACTGCTGTGCGCCTGTCCCCAACCCTCTTTACACTGTCTGTCTCCTCGTCAAGGCAGGCCCGGGCCAGCTCCAAAGTCAGGCGCAGGTGCCTGGCAGTATCCGGATCCATTCCAGGCACGGAGGCTATGGCCTCTTCAGGAGCGGAGACTATATTTTTGAGGCTCCCCCAGGTGTTCCACATAAACTGTGCGGCTTTTTCAGCCTGGTCCCCGGGCATCCTGCCCTCCAGGACCTCCCTGAGCAGATGTATCCTTCGGGTTTCTCTTGGGCTGGGCCTTTTCTTCCTTGCGGCCATTAGGTAAGCCCCCTCTCTGTAGTAATAATATAATATCAAACGTATGTTTCTTTGTCAAGACCTATATCTTCTGTATTATAATCAAATATAAAGGGAAAAGCAACGCAATATTTCCTCAAAATTTTTGGGAGAAATATTGCGTTCACATCTTCCATTTTTTATCGGTATAGAGTATAATTGTCTATGACCGTGTACTATATATAAAAGGAGCAATGTACCTATGAATACCTCAAGCCACCATATGACCCTTCGGCAGCTGATATCCGTGCTTCTGTGCTGCCTGATGGTAACAGGCTGCATGGGCCTTACTGCCGTTGCGGACGAGACCCCTGCCCAGCCCGAAGCGGAAACAGAGACCGCCGCTGGGAATACAGAAGAAGCTGAGCCGGACACGTATACGGCTGATAACGAGCCCGCTGCGGATGACGCTGAAGAACCGCCGGAGTGCGGTCTTGTTTCGGTGACTTTTGACTTTGGGGATCTTGGCTTGGAGATCCAGTCCGTGCTCCCCGGAGAGAAGCCTGAGAGCGTCCCGGGCATTCCTGAGGAACATGCCTGGCGTGGATATGCTATTACCGGCTGGCTCAATGAGGACGGCGAGCCGGTAGAGCCTGCTGAGACGGCTGTTTCCGGCGACACCGTGTATACCGCGTGTCTTGAGCGCAGTGTGGCTGCCCTGCTTAACACGGACGAGCATAAGGCCTATATAAACGGCTGCTCCCCTGAGATTTTTAATCCCCAGGGAAGTCTGACCCGGGCAGAGGCGGCTACGCTGTTCAGCAACCTTCTGCGGATAAAGGACTTTGAGCATAGCGCCAGCTTTAAGGACGTGAAGCCCACCGACTGGTTTGCGGACTCTGTGGGAAGGGTGAACGCTCTGGGTATTGCCACCGGCTCTGCAGAGAGCGGATTCCGTCCCAATGCCAAGATAACCCGGGCGGAATTTGTGCGCATGGCGGCGTCATGCGACATCCTGGAGGAGGGGGACTGTCCGTTTAAGGATGTGTCTGAAAAAAACTGGGCAAAGCCCTATATAGTGTCTGCATACGCGAAGGGCTGGATACACGGCGGCGCCGACGGCATGTTCCACCCCAACGATAATATCTCAAGGGCTCAGGCCGTTATAATACTCAACAGTATGCTGGGCCGCCAGCCTGACGAAAACATCGAGGAGCTGGAGGGCACCAGGGAGTTCTGCGATGTGTTCCCGGGAAACTGGGCCTATGGCAATATTATCGAGGCCTCTACGGACCATGAGTTTACCGGCACCGAGGAGGGCGGCGAGCAGTGGACGAATTATACCCGCTATGAGCCCACAGATAAGCGCGGGTGGCTTAGCCTGAACGGAACGAAATATTATATCGGTTCAGACGGAAAGTGCCTTAGGGGAGTGCAGACTATCGGCGGGGTAAAATACCGCTTTGACTCCACCGGGGCTGCGGCTACCGGCTTCTTCAAGGACGGCAGCTGGACGCGGTATTATAAAAATGGCCTGATAGTTGAGGACATCTCGAATCTGGGCGTCGTCAAGGGGCCATACTATATCAAGGTCTATAAGCCCGCGAATTATCTGATTATTTTCGCAAAGGACAGCGCGGGAAACTATACGATACCTGTGCGCTCCATGCTGGTCTCCTGCGGCGACCCTACGCCCACCGGCAATTTCTATACCCCGGGCCGCTACCGCTGGCTGGAGATGGTGGGAGGCAGCTGGGCCCAGTGGTGCACCCAGATTATGGGCAATTACCTGTTCCACTCGGTACCCAACGACCTGAGGAATAATTACACCATGTGGTCCGGCGAGTTCAACAACCTGGGCACTACCAGGTCCCTTGGCTGCATCCGCCTCAACTGTGAGGACGCTAAATGGATATATGACAACTGCGTGCTGGGGACTCATGTGTACATCTCCCCCAGCGAGACCTCCGGGCCATTAAAGAAACCCGCCGGGCTGAAGATCCCTTCCTGGCACACCTGGGATCCAACTGACCCCACGGCAAAGTATCTTTGCAAACGAAACGGCTGCCATTGAACGCGAAGCGAAAAGACAAAGAGCGGGATAAAAGGAAAATCCGCGCAAATAATATCCCCGTGAAAGCCGTCCAAAAAGGGTCGCGGGGAATGGGAAGTGGCCAATTGGCACGGCCTGGAAAATTTTGCGCGAAAGGAAGTTTTTATATGAAAGCTACTGGTATAGTCCGGCGTATCGACGACCTCGGGCGGGTAGTCATCCCCAAGGAGATTCGCCGCACCCTGAAGATCCGTGAGGGTATGCCCATGGAAATCTTCACCGATGTGTCGGGAGAGGTCATACTAAAGAAGTACTCCCCGGTGGGGGAGATGTCCCAGCTGGCCCAGTCTTATGCCGAGGCCCTTGTGAACCTGACGGGGCTTGGCGCTGCGGTCTGCGATACGGAGCAGGTGATAGCCGTGGCGGGGCCGGTGAAGAAGGACCTGCTGCATAAGCAGGTGTCTGTGCAGATGGAGGAGCTGGTGCAGGGCCGCAGGAGCTTTGTCACCAACGGCGAGAGCACAGTGCTTGCGGCACAGGGCTTTCCGGCGGCGGCACTGACGGTGTTCCCGGTGGTGTCCTCCGGGGACCCGATGGGAGCGGTAATGCTCATTAAAGGGGAAAAGAGCCCGCCCAAAATAGGCGGCGAGGCCGTGGAGAGCGCCAAAGCGGCGGCAATGTTCCTCTCAAGGCAGCTTGAGTCGTAAAAATTTGTGCAAAACTTTGAAAAAACCCTTGATTTTCCCGGGATTGGGTGCTATAATCATGGTATAGTGTAAGTAGACTGAGAGAGTGGGGCGACCCGCTCTTTCGTTTGTTATAACGGAAAGGCGGGCGGATATGAGCAGTAAGGTCGGAGTGGCGGGGCGCGTGTATGAGCTCTGCGAGCCCATAGCCCTGGAGCTGGGGCTGAAGGTCTGGGACGTGCAGTATCAGAAGGAGGGCGCGGAGTGGGTGCTGCGCGTATATATTGACAAAGAGGGCGGCGTGGGCATAGACGACTGCGTGAATATGAGCCGCGCCATTGACCCGGTGCTGGACGAGACCGACCCGGTGCCCCAGGAGTATGTGCTGGAGGTGTCCTCCTCCGGCCTTAACAGGAAGCTGACAAGGCCGGAGCACTTTGAAGCCTATATGGAGGAGCCTGTGAGGGCCCGGCTCATACGCCCCCTGGAGGACGGCACAAAGGAGCTTGAGGGTCTGCTTATAGGCTATGAGGACGGCAGAGTGGAGCTGCGGCTGGATGAGGAGACCAGTGTGACTTTGGAGAAGAAGGAGCTTGCCTGGGTCTGTGCGCTGGATGATATTGAGACGGAAGATACGGAATAATATGTGATAAAATATAGTGCGACAGATAAGCACGGAAGAAACTGTAAGGAGTGGTTTGAAAAAATGGTACGCAAGAAGAAAGCCGCAGAGCCCCAGGGCAATGAGGAGCTGTTTTTGGCGCTGGGCATGTTGGAAAAGGAAAAGGGCATCCCCATGGACTTTATGCTGGATAAGATAAAGAAGGCCATCGGAACTGCCTGCAAGAATACCTATAATAATGAAGATGTGGACATGAAGGTGGACCCGGGCACCGGGCGCTTTGAGGTATACCTGCTGAAAACCGTTGTGGAGGAGATAGAGGATCCCGATAAGGAGCTGCTTTTGGAGGAGGCAAGGCGGATATCCCCCATGGCCATGGTGGGCGGCACCGTGGGCATAAAGCTTGACACCAAGCAGTTTGGCCGGGTAGCGGCCCAGACAGCCAGGAATATAATCCGGCAGGGTATCCGTGACAGTGAGCGGGGCCAGATGATGCAGGAGTTCCAGAGCAAGCACCAGGAGCTTGTCAGCGCCCTGATCGAAAGGGTAGACCCCCGGACCGGGGCGTTGACCCTGCGCATAGGCAAGGCTGAGGCGGTGCTTCCGAAGACCGAGCAGATAGGCGGGGAGAGCGTACACGAGGGAGACTACATAAAGGTCTATGTAGTCGATGTGCTGGAGGGGCTCAAGGGGCCGAAGGCCATAATTTCCCGTACACGCCCGGAGCTGGTGAAGCGCATGTTTGAGACCGAGGTGCCGGAGATATATGACGGCACGGTGGAGATAAAGGCCGTAGCCAGGGAGGCAGGCTCCCGCACAAAGCTAGCCGTTTTAAGCCATAACCCTGATGTTGACGCGGTGGGCGCGTGTATAGGCACAAGGGGCGCCAGGGTCAACGAGATAGTTGAGGAGCTGGGCGGCGAGAAGATAGACATAGTGGAGTACAGCGAGGACCCCGGCAAGTTTATTGCGGCGGCCCTGTCCCCGGCAAATGTGCTGGCGGTGGAGCTCTCGGAGGGGGATTTGCGGGCCTGCAGGGTCACCGTGCCGGACAGCCAGCTCTCCCTTGCCATAGGCAATAAGGGCCAGAACGCCCGGCTTGCGGCAAAGCTTACCGGCTGGAAGATAGATATTAAGCCCGAGAGCGGCTTCTATGGAGAAGACGAGTAAAGCATAGATAAGGAAGTGAGCCCCATGCACCAAAGGAAGACCCCCATGCGCATGTGCGCCGGGTGCGGCCAGATGAAGCCAAAGCGGGAGCTTATGCGCATTGTGAGAGCCCCGGAAAAGACGGACGAAAACGGTGGACCCCTGCCACGGCCCATAGAGCTGGATATGACCGGCAAAAAGCCCGGGCGGGGAGCGTATATCTGCCGAGATCCGGAGTGCCTTATAAAAGCAAGGAAAGCAAGGCGGCTGGAGAGGGCCTTCTCCTGTAAAATACCGGACGAGGTATATGAGCGGCTGGAGGGGGAGATGGCGGAGAATGGATAAGGTGCTGTCACTGCTGGGGCTGTGCCGAAGGGCGGGAAGGCTCCAGGCGGGCTTTGACGTATGCAGGGAAACAGCCAGGGCAAAGAAGGCCGCGCTGCTCATAGCGGCCGGAGACGTGTCGGAGAAGACCTATAAGAACTTACGGTATGAGGCCGGGCGGGCGGGGATCCAGGCCGTCCGGATCCAGGCAGGTATGGCAGAGCTTAGTAAAGCCTGTGGGATAAAGGCCGGAGTGGTGGCTGTGACCGACGAGGGGTTTGCAGGCGCGCTTTTGAAAGAATACGGGGGACTACCCGAGAGCCAACAGCGAGAGAAGGAGGAATAAGCCTATGATGATAAAGTACAGGGTGCGGGAGGTAGCAAAGGACCTGAACCTAACCAATAAGGACGTAATAGATACGCTGGCGAAATACTTCCCGGAGCCGAAGAAATATATGACGGCCCTGGAGGAAAAGGAGCTGGACATCGTCTTTGAGACATTCACCCAGGAGAGGAATTTGGCCAACTTGGATGAATACTTTGCCCAGAGGGAACTGGGCCCTGAGCCCAAGGCGGAGCCGGAGGCCTCCGGGAAAAAGCCGGCAGAGCAGAAGCTCGCGCCGGCTAAGGAGAGCGGGAAGAAGCAGGTCCAGCCCAAGGACAAGGAAGCCCCCAAGGGCCAGACGGCTCCGGCGGCAGTAAAGCCCGCCGCGGAGCAGCAAGCGGGGCAGAAACCCCAGCAGAAGCCTGCCCAGCCGGTGCGCGAACCCAAGGCGCCCACCCGCCGGGTGGTGGATACCCGCTCGAGCAATGTGAATATCGACAAGTATAATGAGAAGTATGACCGCCTGGCTGACCAGAAGGTCAGCGCAAGGCAGGATAACGCTGTTACCAAGCAGAAGTTCACAAATAGGAACCAGCAGAGAAGGGGCCAGCAGCGGAGAGGCAAGCGGGAGACCGAGGCAGAGCGCCTGCGCCGCATAGCCATGGAGCGTAAGGCAAAGCATATCACCATCGAGGTGCCCGACGAGATAAGCGTTGGGGAATTTGCCCTGCGCCTTAAGGTGGCGGCGCCCGAGGTCATAAAGAAGCTTATGGGCCTGGGAGTATTTGCCGCCATAAATGATACCATCGACTTCGACACCGCCGTGCTCATTGCCGACGAATTCCACGCCAAGGTGGAAAAAGAGGTGGTGGTGACTATTGAGGAGCGCATTATAGACGACAGCGAGGACGACGAAGCCAACCTTGTGACCAGGGCCCCGGTCGTGGTGGTCATGGGCCACGTGGACCACGGCAAGACATCGATACTGGACGTGATACGCCACTCCAATGTCACAGAGGGCGAGGCCGGAGGTATCACCCAGCATATCGGCGCCTACAGGGTCAAGGCGGGCGACAGGGACCTTACCTTCCTGGATACCCCAGGCCACGCGGCATTTACCACCATGCGGGCCAGGGGAGCGCAGGTTACTGATATAGCCGTACTGGTCGTAGCCGCGGACGACGGCATTATGCCCCAGACCGTTGAGGCTATAAACCACGCCAAAGCGGCGGGAGTCAGCATTATAGTGGCTATAAACAAGATGGATAAGCTGGGCGCCAACCCGGACAGGGTCAAGGAACAGCTGACGGAGTACGAGCTGGTGCCTGAGGAGTGGGGCGGCGACACCCCCTGTATCCCGGTTTCTGCTCACACGAAAGAGGGCATAAATGACCTGCTTGAGATGATAACACTTACCGCCGACATGATGGAGCTCAAGGCGAATCCTGACCGCGCCGCCAAGGGTACTGTAATAGAGGCAAGGCTTGACAAGGGCATGGGCCCCATCGCAACGGTGCTCGTGCAGAATGGTACGCTTCGCGCGGGGGATACTATAGTCGCCGGAGCCACAGTGGGCCGCGTGCGCTCTATGATGGACGACAAGGGCCGCAGGGTCACAGAGGCAGGGCCCTCGGTGCCTGTGGAGATAACCGGCCTTGGGGATGTGCCCGTGGGCGGCGATGTCTTTGACGCCGTTTCCGACGAGCGCCTTGCCAGGGAGCTGGTGGAGCAGCGCCTGAACGACCAGAAGGAGGAGGCTTTCAGGGCCCAGACGAAGGTAACTCTTGACAACCTCTTTGAGCATATGAGAGAGGGTGAGATGAAAGAACTGAAGATAATCGTCAAGGCCGACGTACAGGGCTCGGTGGAGGCAGTGCGCCAGTCGCTGGAAAAGCTCACAAACGACGAGGTGCGTGTGCATATCATCCACGGCGCGGTGGGCGCTGTGAGCGAGAGCGACGTTATGCTGGCAAACGCCTCGAATGCTATCATAGTAGGCTTCAACGTGCGCCCCGATCCTGTAGCCGAGGAGAACGCCAAGCGGGACGGCGTAGATATGCGGCTGTACAGGATAATCTACGACTGCATCGAGGAAATAGAAAGCGCCATGAAGGGTATGCTTGCGCCCAAGTACCGGGAGGTAGCTCTGGGCCGCGCCGAGTGCCGGGAGACCTACAAGATATCCAATGTTGGCATCGTCATCGGCGGGCATGTCACCGGCGGCAAGATAACCCGTAACGCCCTTGTCCGGGTAGTCCGCGACGGCATTATAGTCGCCGACGACAAAATTGCCTCCCTGCGCCGTTTCAAGGATGATGTGAAGGAGGTTGCGGACGGCTACGACTGCGGCATCACCCTGGAGAAGTTTATAGATATCAAGCAGGGGGATGTGCTGGAGGCCTACGAGATGGAGGAATACAGGGACTAAGAGCAAAAGTTTCGTCCACCTTTTCGAAAGGTGGCAGGGTGTGGGGCAGCGCCCCACGGCCTTGCCGTCAAGCCAAAAAGCAAAAAAGAAAAGTATTGCCATTTTAGTATAAAAAATGGCAATAAAAAAGGAGTGAACACCATGCCCACAAACAAACAAGCCCGCACCGCCGGAGACATCAGCCGGGAGCTTTCCACTATCCTGCGGGAGCTGAAGGATCCCCGGGTGACCGGCTGCCTATTGAGCGTAGTGCGGGTAGAGGTCACCAACGACCTGTCATACTGCACGGCATATGTCAGCACAGTAGAGGGCCTGGAGCGCTCAAAGCAGGCGGCTGAGGGCCTGAAGTCGGCGGCAGGATTTATACGCCGGGAGCTGGGCCATAGGCTGAAGCTCAGACATGTGCCGCAACTCATATTCAAGCCCACAGACTCTATTGAGTATGGGGCAAGTATCTCAAAGATAATAAACGATCTGGATATACCCGAGGCCCCAAAGGAGGATGGAGATGCTGACCTGTAAGGAGGCTGCCGCGCGTATAGGCGGCTGGGACGATATACTGGTAATATGCCACGAGAACCCGGACGGGGACGCGCTGGGCTCCATGTTCGGGCTGGTGCGGGGGCTGCGCTCTCTGGGAAAAAGGGCGGGCTGGTACTGCGCAAGCCCCATGCCCGAGAAGTTTGCGTATCTTTTCCAGGGGCTTGAGGAAATTGACTTCGCGCCGGAGCATATAGTCACGGTGGACGCGGCTGACAGCAAGCTCTTAGGCGACGCCTGGGATAGGTTCGGGGACAGGATAGAGATGGCGATAGACCACCACGGCACCCATGTGCCATTCGCAAAGGAGCGCTGGGTGGAGCCGGGGAGCGCTGCCACCGCGGAGATGGTCTGGCTGCTTTTGAAGGAGCTGGGGGCAGAGCCGGATGAAGCTGCCGCCGGGTGCCTCTATACCGGAATGGCCACAGACACCGGCTGTTTCCGGTACAGGAACGTGACCCCCCGCACCCTGCGGGCGGCTGCTGACGCCTTGGAGGCCGGAGCCCCGGCAGGGGACATAAATCAACGGAACTTCGAGACCCGCACCCGGGCCTCAATGGAGGCCGAAAAGCTCATAACTGATACCTTGGAGTTCCACTGCGGGGGAAGGCTGGCAATTATCCAGCTTCCACAGTTCGTCTACGAGAGCACAGGGGCCAGCGAAAACGAGCTGGACGGCGTGGAGAGCCTGCCAAGGCAGATAGAGGGTGTGCTTATCGGCGTCACCGTGAAGGAACGCCAGGAGGGCAAGATAAAGATATCCCTGCGCTCAAACCCTCCGGTCAACGCCGCGGACATCTGCGGGCGCTTTGGGGGCGGAGGCCATCCTGGGGCGGCGGGGTGCAGCTTTGAGGGGATAGCTATGGACGAGGCCCGGCAGAGGATGCTTACTGTCTGCCGGGAATACTTACAGGAGATAGGAAGTATCTAAACCCCAATGAACGGAGTTATTATATTGGACAAGCCTGCTGGCTTCACCTCCTTCGACGCGGTGGCAGTCATGCGGGGGCTTGCAAAGGAAAAGAAGATCGGCCACACCGGCACCCTGGACCCTATGGCCACCGGGGTGCTTCCTTTGCTTATAGGGAGGGCGGCAAAGGCTGCCGATCTACTGCCGGACACGGATAAGGAGTACGAGGCGGGATTTAGCCTTGGTGAGCGCTATGACACAGGCGACGTGACCGGTAAGGTCATAGAGGTCTGTGCCGCCAGAGTGCCGGCAGAGGCCATAGTGAGTGTGATCCCAGAGTTTTGCGGAGATATTATGCAGGTGCCGCCGATGTATTCCGCTGTGTCGGTAAAGGGACAGCGGCTCTATAAGCTGGCGCGGCAGGGCATTGAAATAGAGCGGGAGGCCAGGCCCATACACATAGAGGCTTTGGAGCTGAGAAGTTTTGACGTAGACGGACAAAAAGGCATATTAAGAGTATCCTGCTCAAAAGGCACATATATCAGGGCGCTTATTGAAGACATTGCAAAAGCTTCCGGTACCCTTGGGACCATGACCTCCCTGCGGCGTGTAAAAGCCTGTGGGTTTGCGGAAAAAGAGGCTGTTACCCTGGACGGCCTGCGGGCTCTGGCAGCGGAAGGTAAGCTGGAAACGGTCCTGCGGCCTGTGGAGACCCTGTTCAGGGACTACCCGCCGGTGCAGGTGAGCCCGGCCCAGGCAGTAAGGTTTTGCAACGGCGGCGGGCTTGACATAGGGCGGCTGCGTATGCCCAGGATAGCATTGAGGGAGGGCCAGCGCTTTTGCGTCTACGGCCCTGAGGGGCGCTTCTTGGGGCTGGCAAAAGCCCAGCCGGAGATAAACCAGCTGGGCTTTTTAAAGCTGTTTGCAGAGGAAAATTGAGAGTATAAGGGAGGGGAGGACTCCATGGAGATACTGGAGACCCTGGACATAAAAGACAATCCCCCTGCGTCCCTGGCGCTGGGGACCTTCGACGGCCTGCATCTGGGGCATAGGGCGGTGCTTGAGGCGGCGCTGGGCTCGAGGTACAGCACGCAGGTGTTCACATTCAAAAAGAGTCCCTCAGGGGACCCGGCGCTTATGACCCCGGAGGACAAGGCAGCGGCCCTTGAGTCCATGGGCATAGAGCGCGTGTACTCTATGGATTTTGCAGAGCTCCGGGACATGGAGGCTGAGAGGTTTGCAGCGGACATTCTGCTGGGCCGGCTCAACGCGAAGCGCCTCTGCTGCGGCGGGGACTTCCGCTTCGGAAGGGGAGCGGAGGGGGACGCCGGGCTGCTTTTGAGAATGTGTGAGGCGTCCGGGACGCAGCTTGTGGTCGTCCCGCCGGTGCTGGACGGCGGAGGGAAGGTGAGCTCAACACGCATAAGAAGGGCGGTTGCCAAGGGGGATATCTCCACGGCAAACCGTCTGCTTGGCAGGGCCTTCGGCTTCTCCCTTGAGGTGATACACGGGAACCATATAGGCCGCGGGCTGGGAACGCCGACTATAAACCAGGCCCTGCCAGAGGATCTGGCATTGCCCCGGTTCGGCGTATATGCCGCCTGGTGCCGGACAGACAGCGGCAGGTACTACGGCGTGTGCAATATAGGCGTGAAGCCCACCGTGGGCTCGGACAGGGTGCTGGCAGAGACCTGGATGCCGGAGTTTACCGGGGACCTGTACGGCCAGAGGGTCCGGGTCGAGCTGGTGGACTTCATCCGCCCCGAGAAGAAATTCCCCTCCCTGGACGAGCTCAAGGAGGAGATAAAGCGCAACGCCAAAACAGCGAAGGCTATGACGGCAGGCTAACGCCTGAATATAATATCCATCTCGCCGGGCTCCGGCGGCTGGAAGAGATCTTTGAATTTCTCAAGGAGCCCCTCGTCCACATAATAGCTGTCGTCCTCGCCGGCAAGGACAGCTTTATTCCTGCGGGCGATATTCTCCTGCCAGACCTCGTCGGGCACGTCAATATAGTGCCACTCATAGGCGATTTTGCGCCCACGGAAAAATTCGTTTGCCTCAAGACGCCAGGACCTCGTCCAGAAGCCCCAGTCCAGTATCACGTCAGCCCCGGCTGAAACGGCCTCGGCGGCCTTATCCAGCAGATATGACCGTATTTTGGCTGAGACAATATCGTGGCGCTCGCCTAAGCTCTTGTCGAAGACTCGCTCAGTTATTTCATCTACAGACAGCAGAAGGGCCGGAGACTTTCTCATAAGCTCCCGGCAGTACCAGCTTTTTCCGCTGCACAGCTTGCCGCATATCAGCATAACCTTTGCCATTTACTCGCCCTCCTTCTCAGCTAGGAGCTCCGCAGCGATGCGGTCATACTCAGGCATTGCCTTTTTCAGAGACACCGGCCTTCCGGATCGGTTTATGAAACAGTGGTACGTCCAGCCGTCGCACCTGGACTGGCCGGTGGCCTTGTCCTTCACCTGGTAGTGGAAGGAGATCCGTGTACGGGAATAGCTGTTTATTTCCACTGCGATCTCTACAGTATCTCCAAAGCGGCACATGGAGTGGTAATTCGCTTCCACGCTGAGCACCGGGCTTACAATGCCCGCCGCCTCAAGGTCTTCGTAGGGGAAGCCGTTCTCCTTCATGAAATGGACCCGGGCCTCCTCGAACCAGCGGATATAGTTGGAGTGGTGCACACAGTCCATGCGGTCGGTCTCGTAATAGTGGACAGGTCGGGTGTATATGGTCATGATAACCCAGCTTTCTTTAATATAATATAGTAGGTGATATTTATGGGCAATGGGATGCTGATATTGATATCCGGTCCCTGCGGCTCGGGGAAGACTACGGTTTCCCGGCTGCTGGCTGACAGCGGCAAACCTCCCTCAGTACATATGCACACGGATGATTTCTATGAGTACATACGCAAGGGCTATATCCCCCCATGGCGGGAAGACTCCGGGGACCAGAACGAGACGGTGATAAACGCCATATGTGCCTGTGCCCGGGAATATGTCCGGGGAGGCTATATGGTCTATGTGGATGGAGTTATAGGCCCATGGTTCCTGGCCCCCTGGCGGGCGCTGGCAAAAAGGGGGCTGGACCTGCGCTATATAGTGCTTAGGCCGGATAAAGGGGAGACTATGGCCCGGGCTGCGGAGCGTGAACAGCGCGCGGAGTTTCCTCTGCAGCCGGAAAACGTCGCCTTTATGTGGAATATGTTCGCAGACCTTGGGGAATATGAGCGCCACGCCGTCAACACCGCAGGGCAGTCACCTAATGAGACCGCAGCTTTAGTAAGCAAGGCTCTGGACGCGGGTCTTTACCGAATATTATAGCATATAGAGTGAAAAAAAGCCAGCCGCGGCACATGACCTGGGTGAGGGCCATATGCCGTATAAATAGTATGATTTAGCTATATTTTCACAATAAACACACCATATATTGTTAATGCCCAGCCTGTTGATTTTTTGGTCGAAAAATGTTATCATTTCTATAAACCCATAGATCAGGATAGGAGAAACCAGGGAAAGGAAGCTGCCGCAGAGTATGAAAATAGGTTTGGATGTTGGCTCCACCACGCTGAAATGTGTTGTATATGACGGAGATGAGCCGGTATTTAAGAGATATGAGCGCCACTACTCCCAGATAGCAGAGAAGGCCTCAGCCATGCTAAGGCTTATCGGGGAGCAGCTGCCCGGGCTCAGGAGGGCGGGGCTGTGTGTGTCCGGCTCGGCTGGCATGGGCCTTGCGGAGGACTTGGGCATCCCCTTTGTCCAGGAGGTCTATGCCACCCGCACGGCGGTGGTGAAATATATGCCGGGTGCTGATGTTGTCATTGAGCTTGGAGGCGAGGACGCGAAGATACTTTTCCTCTCGGGCTCCATGGAGGTGCGCATGAACGGCTCCTGCGCCGGAGGCACCGGGGCCTTTATCGACCAGATGGCCACACTATTGGACATAACTCCCGGCGAGCTGGACGAGATAGCCGGAAAAGCCGAGCGCACGTACAGCATAGCCTCCCGCTGCGGCGTCTTCGCCAAATCCGATATCCAAGCCCTGTTAAACCAGGGTGCTCAGAAGGACGACATAGCCGCCAGCATTTTAACAGCTGTTGTAAACCAGACGGTGGCAGGGCTGGCACAGGGCCGGGAGATAGAGGGGAACATAGTGTATCTTGGAGGGCCGCTCACCTTTCTGCCCCAGCTGAGAAAGGCTTTTGATGAGATACTGGGGGTCAGGGGCATATGCCCTGAGGACTCCCTGTATTACGTGGCGGCAGGCGCGGCGCTGTCCGATGACTCAGAGGAATTCGACCTGGCGGAGATAACCGGGCGCATAGGAAACTACAGCTCCAGCCACAGCTACCAGAGCAGCGAGGCCTTGTTTGCAGACGAAGACGAATATAAGGAGTTTGTGGAGCGCCACAAAAAGGACAGCGTGCCCACTGACGGCAAGCTCTCCGAAGACGGCACGGCCTATGTGGGCATAGACGCCGGATCCACCACGGTGAAGGCAGTGGCAATAAACTCAGCCGGGGATATAGTATGCTCAAGGTATCTCCCCAATAACGGCAATCCGGTCCCACTGGTTAGGGATTTCCTTCGGGACCTCTACAGGGATTTTCCCGATATACACATAAAAGGCGCGGCCTCCACAGGCTACGGCGAGGAGATGATCAAGAATGCCTTCGGCCTGGATCTAGGCGTTGTTGAGACCATTGCCCATTTCACTGCGGCGAAGAAGTTCCAGCCGGAGGTGGATTTCATCATAGACATCGGGGGCCAGGATATAAAGTGCTTTAGGATAAAGGACGGCGTTATCGATAATATTTTCCTAAACGAGGCATGCTCCTCCGGCTGCGGCTCATTCTTACAGACCTTTGCAGGCGCCCTTGGCTATGAGATGAACGACTTTGCCAGGGAGGGCCTTTTCGCCGGCAGCCCGGTCGACTTGGGCTCCAGGTGTACGGTGTTCATGAATTCTTCAGTGAAGCAGGCCCAGAAAGACGGCGCTACCCTTGGAAATATTTCGGCTGGCCTGTCTATGAGCGTAGTTAAGAACGCCCTATATAAGGTGATACGTGTGACAGATGCCAAGAGCCTTGGCAGGCATATCGTGGTCCAGGGGGGCACCTTCCTAAACGACGCTGTACTCCGGGCTTTCGAGCGGGAGATAGGCCAGGGGGTGACCCGCCCATCAGTAGCAGGTCTAATGGGGGCTTTCGGAGCGGCCCTCTACGCCTTGGAGCGCTCAAAGGGCGAGAGCAGCATACTCTCCCCCAATGAGCTGGAGAGCTTCGGCCATGAGGTCAAGGCCGTCACCTGCAGCGGCTGCCAGAATCACTGCCGCCTGACGGTAAATACCTTTGCGAATGGGGCCAGATACATAGCCGGTAACCGCTGTGATAAGCCCCTGCAAAAGCACAGCCCCACCGCAAAATATAACCTTTATGACTACAAAAAACAGCTCCTGGCAGGATACGGGCCTGCAAAGGGAGGGCGCGGCACTATTGCCATACCCATGGGCCTTAATATGTTTGAGCTCTACCCATTCTGGCACACCTTCTTTACGAAGCTTAACTTTGGGGTTATTGCCTCCCCCCAGTCCGACCGGCAGCTCTATTTTAGAGGCCAGCACACTATACCCTCAGACACGGTCTGCTATCCTGCAAAGCTCATGCACGGCCATATTGAGGCGCTTATGGACATGAAGCCCGACGCGATTTTCTATCCATGTATGAGCTATAACGTGGACGAGCACAAAGGCGATAACCACTATAACTGCCCGGTAGTCGCCTATTACCCCGAGGTTTTAGACGCCAACGTCACAGCCCTTGAGGACCACCGGTTTATCTACGACTATGTAGGCCTTCACAGGCCCAAGGACTTTCCAAAGAAGATGACCGCCATCTTAGCCAAATACTTCCCGCCTATCCCTGAGCGGGAAGTAAAAGAGGCTGCCGCCGCGGCATATGGAGAGTACGAAAGGTATATGTCCCGCATACGTGAAAAGGGCCGGGAGTACCTATCATATGCCAGGGAGAACAACCTGCCTGTAGTGATCCTCTCCGGAAGGCCATACCATTTAGACCCGGAGATAAACCATGGGATCGATAAACTTATCTGCGAATGCGGGGCGGTCCTGGTGACGGAGGATTCCGTCAGCGACCAGGTGGAGAAATTCCCCACCACTGTATTGAACCAGTGGACCTACCACTCGAGGCTCTATGCCGCGGCAAGGTTTGTTGCAGAGAGCAAAGACCCCCGGGTGAATTTGGTACAGATGGTGTCCTTTGGCTGCGGGGTAGACGCCATAACCGGCGACGAGGTGCGATCCATCCTTGAAGAGGGCGGCCGTATCTACACACAGATAAAGATAGACGAGATAACTAACCTGGGAGCGGTGCGCATTCGCCTGCGCAGCTTATTCGCCGCCCTTGGACTGGGGGAATAATATGACCGAAAACACCGGCCGGGTTGAATTTACCCGGGAAATGAAGAAAGACTATACTATCATCACGCCCAATATGGCCCCGATACATTTCGAGCTGATAAAGGACGTGCTTATAAGCTTTGGATACAAGATAGACCTGCTCACCACCACCGGCCGGGAGATAGTGGACGAGGGCTTAAAGTACGTCCATAACGACACCTGCTATCCGGCCCTTCTCTCTATAGGGCAGATGATGCACGCCCTGCACAGCGGCAGGTACGACCTCCATAAGGTGGCCCTTGTAATGACCCAGACCGGCGGCGGGTGCCGGGCCTCAAACTATATCCACCTGCTCCGCAAGGCTCTGAAAAAGGACGGGCTCGAATATATCCCGGTCATATCCCTGAACCTCTCCGGCCTAGAGTCCAACAGCGGCTTCAAGATAACCCTGCCTCTCCTGCGCAGGGCCATAGCCGCCCTTACCTATGGGGACCTGCTTATGCTTCTGAAAAACCAGGTGAAGCCCTATGAGCTCAACTACGGCGAGAGCGACAGGCTTGTTTCAGAATGGATAAAAAAGCTCACGGAGCTGTTTGAAGAGAACAAGGCCTTCACCCAGAGGGAGGTCCGCGCGTACTTCGACAGGATCACAGAGTCCTTTGCCAATATAAAGGTTGAGCGCACGGAGAAGACCCGGGTGGGCGTGGTGGGCGAGATCTACGTGAAGTATTCGGCCCTTGCCAATAACGGCCTGGAGGACTTTCTTTTTAATCAGGGCTGTGAGGTCATGGTGCCAGGCATAGTGGGATTCATGATTTTCAAGGTGGATAACAGGCTTGAGGATATCGAGCTCTATGGGGGAAGCTCTGCAAAGAAACAGCTCTGCACCATGCTCAAGTGGTATTTTACCAAGTTTGAGCGGGACTTAATAGAGTCTGTAAAAAAGTACCCGCAGTTTATAGCCCCGTCGCCATACAGCCACTTAAAGGAGCTTGCGGGCCAGGTAATCGGATATGGCTGCAAAATGGGCGAGGGGTGGCTGCTCACAGCTGAGATGATGGAGCTTATTGAGAGCGGCTTCGAGAATGTTGTCTGCACCCAGCCATTTGGCTGCCTGCCCAATCATATTGTTGGCAAGGGGATGATACGCAAGGTGAAGAAGGTGTATCCCAAGGCCAATATAGTCCCAATAGACTACGACCCCAGTGCGACCAGGGTCAACCAAGAGAACCGCATTAAACTTATGCTGGCAGTTGCCAACACTTAAAGCTTTAGGTGTGATTTATGAAACGAATAGCTGTGCTTTTCGCACTGTTTTTTCTCCTTGCAGAGATCCCCTCATGCTCATTCACCGGCATTTCCGCTCCAAACCTGATATCACCCCCAAAGGCCAACGCCGACCAGCAGAGCATTTACAGCCTGCTCCTGGGCTCCCAAAGCGAGCTCACGTTTATCTACCCCAAAAACGGAGAATACCGCTCCGCTATAATCATGTGTGACTTCACCGGCGACGGCGTTGAGGACGCCATTGGGTTCCATGCCACTGAGGACGGCGGCTCCCAGGTCCAGTTCCTCACAAAGGCTGGGGGCCGGTGGGATGTTGCGGCCTCCTTCAAAAACTCCGCCAGCCAGGTGGACAGGGTCTGCTTCGGGGATCTGCCGGAGGGCGGCAGGTCCGTGTTCATCGGCTGGGGCAGCACTGCGGGCACTACCGGGCGCCTGGCTGCGGCATACGCGTATATTTACCAGCCAAGCGGCGGGATGGTAGAGCACCTTCTTGGCAACTATGGCGAGATGGCTGTTACGGACTTCGACGGCGATGGAGTGGATGAGCTGTTTAAAATCGACAAGTCCGTGCCCACCGAGAAGGAGGGGGAGGAGACTGCCGCGGCAAGGGCCAGCCTTGTGGCCTTTGACAGGGACAAGCCCTATGAGGCGGCGTCAGCTGAGGCGGACAACAGCATATCCAGCTACTCGGGCATGGCCTTTGGCAAGCTCGGCACCGGAGACCTGGGCGTCGTGGTGGACGGCACGACCGCTGACGGAAGCATGAGCACCCAGGTGTTCTTTATGGAGGAGGGCAGGCTCACGAACTATCCTGGTGGGGTGAACACCGAGGACTATGTAAATGAGTTTACCCGGCCCGCTGCCGCGGCTGTCACCTCCAGGGACATAAACGGGGACGGCTGCATAGAGATACCGGCGGCTACGCCCTTACCGGCAGCTCCGGAGGATGCCGTGCCGGATTCTACTGGATATATGGTGGAATGGCGCTCCCAGGCGCCGGGAGGCCCCAGCAGGGTGGTTATGAGGACGCTTATGAATGTGCGGGAGAACTACTGGTTCAGGCTGCCGTATTATCTCCAGGGCAAGGTCTACGCCGGCAACGATGTGGAGCGCCGGACGGTCACCTATACAGAGGTGAAGTCCACGGAGGACGGTGAGCTGCTGCTTGGAGGGAACCTGTTCTCTGTGAGAGTGTTCACCCGCTCGGCCTGGGAGAGCCGGGGGGAGTCCAGCGGCTATACGATGGTCGCAGAGCAGAACGACTCGGTGTACGGCATACAGGTCTACAGCCGGGACGAGCAGGTCAAAAGGTCCACAGACGATATTATAAAGAGCTTTTCGCTTATTGAGGAGTAAAAATTATAATATAAAATAAGTGTACACACTCAAAGGAGGTGCACCCATGAAGAAGGTGCTGGTTGCGGAGGACGAGCAGAATATACGCGAGTTCGTAGTCATCAACCTGGAGCGGGCCGGTTACGAGATAACCGAGGCCGAGAGCGGTGACCAGGCCCTGGAGCTCTACAGGCGCGGGGGCGGGGACTTCCACGTGGTGATACTGGACATCATGATGCCCGGGGTCCACGACGGACTTGCTGTCTGCCGGGAGCTTCGGAGCCAGAACCCTACATTGGGGATAATCCTGCTTACAGCCAAGACCCAGGAGATGGACAAGGTGAGCGGCCTGATGATGGGCGCGGATGACTATGTAACAAAGCCCTTCTCGCCATCGGAGCTGGTGGCGAGAGTGGATGCCGTGTACAGGAGGGTGGCCTTGGCTGCCGAGCGGTATGAGTCCGTGCGGCAGGACCAGCTGGCGGCTGGGGAGTTTACCCTTAACCTTCGGGACCGCTCATTTACAAAGGGCAGCGCGCCCATTGAGCTGACACAGGTGGAGTTTCAGATAATGGAATACTTCCTTGAAAATCCCGGCATAGCTTTAGCCAGGGGGGATATCCTCCGGCATGTATGGGGCCCGAGCTATGTGGGGGAGGAGAAAATAGTGGATGTGAACATCAGAAGGCTTCGCATGAAGGTGGAGGACGAGCCCTCTAACCCTCAGCATATCACCACAGTATGGGGGCTTGGGTACCGCTGGAAGAACTGAGTGAAGGGGGAGCCGAATGTTTGCCAGAAGCATTTCAAGGCGATGGTTCATAAACACTGTGGGCGCAGTGCTGGTGATACTGGTGGTATTTGTGTCTGCACTGTCCTTTATGGTGCAGAGCTCCACATATAATGGCATAGAGAGCACTTTGAGAGGGCGTATGGACGAGCTGCTGAACTGGCTCTCCAGCCGCTCACTGGACTACCAAACCTCGGAGTTCACCGCCGTTACCAGAGACTATATCGAGACCTTCCAGGACAAGGCCAAGATGGAGATAATGGCCCTAAACCGCAACGGCAGGGTATTTATCACCTCCACTGGCTTTGAGCCCGACTACGAGCAGCCCATGCCCGACTACCATATTGCGCTGGCCAGCCCCGACGGCTCCGGAAAGTGGGTCGGGGAGCTGAACACCGGGGAGAAGGTAATGGCTATTACCAGGGTAGTTAGAAACGAGAACGGCAGCCTTGTGGGGTCGGTTCGCTATATGGTCTCAATGGAGCGGGCGGACCAGCAAACGCTGACTATAGTGGTGTTTTTAGCCATAGCCGCGCTCTTTATCATGCTGCTGCTCACTCTCTCGGGGGTATATTTCATACGGTCTATCCTGGTGCCGGTGCGCCAGGTGAGCCAGAGCGCCAGGAAGATAGCCCAGGGCGACTTTGAGGTGCGCATAGAGAAAGCCAGGGATGATGAAATAGGCCAGCTATGCGACACCATAAACGACATGGCCGGGGAGCTGGGAGCTGCGGAGCGGATGAAAAATGAGTTTATTTCGTCGGTGTCCCACGAGCTGAGAACGCCCTTAACGGCCATAAAGGGCTGGGCAGAGACCCTTCGGGGCGGTGCGGACCCGGCTACGGAGGAGAAGGGCATGGACGTGATAATCCGGGAGTCCGAGCGTCTGTCGGGCTTAGTGGAGGAGCTCCTGGACTTTTCAAGGCTTCAGAACGGGCGTATGCAGCTGTTGAGGGAGAGAATGGACATCCTGGCAGAACTGGACGAGGCAGTCTACCTTTTTACCGAGCGGGCCCGCACCGAGGGGAAGGAATTGAAATACGAGGAGAATATAAGCCTTGCGCCGGTGTATGGAGACAGGGACAGGCTAAAGCAGGTGTTTGTAAACATTATAGACAATGCCCTTAAGTATACAGGAGAGGGCGGGTCAGTTACGGTGTCCTCGGAGCTTACCGGCGAGCAGGTGAAGGTGATAATAGCGGACACCGGCTGCGGGATACCTGAGGAGCACCTGGCAAATGTGAAGAAAAAGTTCTATAAGGCAAATCAACTGGTCCGGGGATCGGGGATAGGGCTGGCTGTAGCGGACGAGATAGTAGCCATGCACGAGGGGACGCTGGAGCTTGAGAGCACTGAGGGAAAGGGCACGACCGTGACTATAAGCATACCGTTATGTAAAACTTGACCGGGAAAGGACATTGACTTATGCCAAAGAAAATCACCACTATAGGAGGGCAGGCGCTGATGGAGGGTATCATGATGGTGGGCCCAAAGCGCACTACTGCCGCCTTCTGTGACAGCGAGGGAAACATCACCACCGAGGACCTGCATGTTGACAGGCTCACCAAGAAATACCCGATCCTGGGCAAGCCCTTTATAAGGGGGATATTTGCCCTTGTGGATACATTCAGGCTGGGCTATAAGGCTCTCTCCCTTTCGGCGGACAAGCTTACGGACATGGGAGAGGAGGAGCTGACCGGCTTTGACAAGTGGCTTGAGGATCATTTTGGGGACAAGATTACCGGCATAGTTATGGGCATAGGCTCTGTGCTGGGGGTGGCGCTGGCGGTGCTGCTGTTTTTTATGCTGCCCACCTTCCTGTTTAACCTCTTGGAAGGGGCCGTGGGGGAGGGCATAGCCGGATGGCGCTCCATATTCGAGGGAGTGCTGAGGATAGCTATCTTCCTTGGGTATGTGCTCTGTGTATCACTGGTGCCGGACATAAAGAGAGTGTTCCAGTACCACGGAGCCGAGCATAAGACCATCTTCTGCTACGAGGAGGACCTGCCTCTGACAGTTGAGAACGTTCGGCCCCAAAAGCGCTTCCACCCGCGCTGCGGCACTAGCTTCATGATACTTATGCTCCTTTTAGGGGTTATCGCTGGCTTCTTTATCCCATTTGCGAACCCAATTATCCGCACCATAGTGAAGCTTCTGTGCATACCTTTTATTGTGAATATCGGCTACGAGGTACAGAAGGCCTGCGCGCGGCACAACAACCTGCTCTGCCGGATAGTCACTGCCCCGGGGCTCTGGATGCAGAGGATCACTGTGAAGGAACCGGATGATAATATGATAAAGGCGGCAATAGCTGCCATGCAGGCGGTCATACCGGAAAACGGAGAGGACCTGGTGAAGTGACCGCCCGGGAGCTGTACTTATATGCCAAGACCCGGCTCTCGGAGGTGGGAATAGACTCACCGGGATTTGACGCCTTACTGCTTACAGAGCATTTCCTGGGCCTGGACAGGCCTGGTCTGGCGCTGCACGGAGATGCCGTCCCGGCAGAGGAGAAACGGCAGGCGTTTATAGAGGCTGTTGGCCAGCGGGCCGGCCGCAGGCCGCTGCAGTATATCCTGGGGGAGTGGCCATTTATGTCACTGGCCCTTAAGGTTGGCGAGGGGGTGCTGGTCCCCAGGGAGGACACCGCCGTGCTCGTGGAGGCCCTTGCAGCGCGGCTGGCTGAGGGATCCCGGGGACTGGATTTGTGCGCTGGCACAGGCGCCGTTGGGCTGGGGATATGCTCATTGGCGCCGGGGGCCAGGGTGGCCTGCGTGGAGCTGGACGGTACGGCTATGGGGTATCTTCGGAAGAATATAGAGAGATATCCGGACTATAGCTGTACTGCTGTCACCGCGGATGTGTTAAATGCCCCTGATGGCTTTCAAAAGGGGGTGGACTTCATTGCCTCAAACCCGCCGTATATAGCGTCGGAAGAGCTCTCTGCCCTACAGCCCGAGGTACAGAAAGAGCCGCCCCTTGCCCTGGATGGGGGCCGGGACGGCTTGATATTCTACCGCGCCATTTTGAAAAACTGGTCCGGGCTGCTGCGGGAGGGGGGGCTGCTGGGAGTGGAGATAGGCGAGACCCAGGCAGGGGATGTTTCAGCGCTGTTTGCTCAGTATGGCTTTGAGGACGTCGCCGTACACAGGGACCTTGCCGGGCTCTATAGGGCCGTCATAGGGGTCAAAGCCTCAGTCTGACAGAGCGCGCATCCCCTCGCGGATGTGCTCATAGCTATAGCCCATGCGCTGGAGCGCCGCGTACGCCCGGCGCTTTATTTTTTCGTCCTCCTGCCAGCCGGAGTATTTTTTCTCCAATATCTCCCCTATACGCATGGAAAAAGCCTCAGGGTCGTCATATTCGCTGAGAAGCTCGTCAATAAGCTCCGGGCGTATCCCTTTCTGCCGCAGCTCCTGGCGGGCCCTCATGGGACCAAAGCGTTTGTGCTCGAAGAGCTCCCTTGCGTAGCGCCGCCCATATTCGTCATCATTTACAAGGCCAAGCTCTTCCATCTTCTCTACGGCGGCCTCAGCAGCCTCACGGGAAGCGGCAGTCCGGGCTATCTTTTCCCGAAGCTCCTTGCTGGTATGATCCCGGTATTCCAGAAGGTACAGGGCTTTTTCGGCGGCCCGCCTATTGTCGGAGTCGAGTATGAGCCTATGCAGGTCTTCATCGCTTATCTCGTCACCGAGGGAAAGCCGGGATCTAATGAACACCTCCCGGTCTATCTTCACTGCGGGCTCGCCGTCTATATATAGCTGTACAAGGCCCCTGCGCCTGGGTTCAACAGCGGTCAGCTCCATCAGTCGTCCACCGTAATATCAAGGCTGGTATCAGACACAGCGGGCTTCTTGGCTGGAGCCTTCTTATCCTCTGGGGCAGGCTCGGCGGGAGCCTTATCCCCGGCTTCGGCGGGGGCGGCCTCACCCTTATCGTCTTTATTGTCCTTATCAGAAGCAGCCCCTTTGCCAGCCTTCTGAGAATAGAGCTTGCCTACATTCTCCCGCACAGCAGCCTCGATGCTATCGGCTACCTCCGGATGCGCGGAAAGGAAGTCCTTCACTTTCTCCCGGCCCTGGCCAATGCGCTCGCCGTTGTAGGAGAACCATGAGCCGCTTTTCTGTATGATTTCCAGCTGTACGCCTATATCCACCAGCTCCCCCATTCTGGAGATCCCCTTGCCGTAGAGCACATCAAATTCAGCCGTCCTAAAGGGAGGGGCGACCTTATTCTTTACGACCTTCGCCTTTGTGTGTGACCCCACGACCTCTGTGCCGTTCTTTATGACCTCACCCTTGCGCACGTCTATGCGCACAGAGGAATAGAACTTCATGGCCCGCCCGCCAGGGGTGACCTCCGGGCTGCCGTACATAACGCCCACCTTCTCGCGCAGCTGGTTTATGAATATGGCAACGCAGTTGGATTTTGAGATGGCTCCCGCCAGCTTCCTTAAGGCCTGGCTCATAAGCCTTGCTTGAAGCCCCACATGGGCGTCTCCCATCTCCCCTTCTATTTCCTGCTTGGGCACAAGGGCTGCCACTGAGTCTACCACTATCACGTCGATGGCGTTGGAGCGTATCAGGGCCTCGGCGATCTCCAGGGCCTGCTCACCGGTATCCGGCTGGGAGACCAAAAGGTCGTCTACCCTGACGCCCAGGGCTGCGGCGTATACCGGGTCCAGGGCGTGCTCCACGTCTATGAAGGCCGCGTTGCCGCCTATCTTCTGCCCCTCGGCTACGCAGTGCAGGGCCAGGGTAGTTTTGCCGGAAGACTCCGGGCCATATATCTCGACTATCCTTCCCCTGGGAAGCCCGCCAACGCCCAGGGCCAGGTCTAAAGACAGTGAGCCTGTGGAGATGGACTCGATATTCAGGGCGGAGTTCTGCCCCAGCTTCATTACCGCGCCCTCGCCAAAGGATTTCTTTATCTGCGCCAGAGCCGTATCTAAGGCCTTCTGCCGTTCATCACCTTTATTGGCGCTTACCGCCTGTTTCTTTTCCGCCATATTATCATTTCCTCCTGTATCCTGAGAGATGTACATATTATATATGAAAACCCCATCAAAAGCAAGCATTTTCCGAAGTATTTACAAACGTATGTTTTAGTTGATTTTTCCATTGATTTGCGCTATGATAGTAAAAGATAAAGCTCTGCAACTATGAATATACGGAGGAATTTCCTATGAACAACATCCCCGAGGTCAAGATTGGCGTAGTGGCTGTTTCCCGCGACTGCTTCCCCGAGTCACTGTCTGTTGACCGCCGCAAGGCCCTGATGGACGCCTTTGAGTCAAAATACGGCGCTGAAGCAAAGAGCGTCTACGAGTGCCCCATCTGCATTGTCGAGTCTGAGATACATATGACAGAGGCCCTTGAGGACATCAAAAAGAATGGCTGCAACGCCCTTGTGGTGTACCTTGGCAACTTTGGCCCCGAGATTTCCGAGACCCTTCTTGCCAAGCATTTCGACGGCCCCTGCATGTTCATTGCCGCCGCCGAGGAGTCCGGCGACAATCTTATCGGCGGACGCGGCGACGCGTACTGCGGTATGCTGAACGCCAGCTATAACCTAAAGCTAAGGGAGATAAAGGCCTATATCCCGGAGGAGCCGGTTGGCGACGCCGGGGACTGTGCCGACCGCATACATGAGTTTATTCCCATTGCAAGAGCCCTGGTTGGCCTAAAGTCCCTTAAAATCATCAGCTTCGGCCCGCGGCCTCTCAACTTCCTGGCCTGCAACGCGCCCATTAAGCGCCTCTACGACTTGGGCGTTGAGATCGAGGAGAACTCCGAGCTGGATCTTTTCGAGGCATTCCATAAGCACGCCGGAGACCCCCGTATAGCCGAGGTCAAGGCCGACATGGAAAAGGAGCTGGGTGAGGGCAACAAGAAGCCCGAAATACTTGAGAAGCTGGCCCAGTATGAGATAACCCTTCTGGACTGGATCGAGGAACACCGCGGCTACCGCCAGTATGTCACACTCACCAGCAAGTGCTGGCCCGCCTTCCAGACGCAGTTTGGGTTTGTGCCCTGCTATGTGAACTCCAGGCTTACAGGCCGTGGTATACCGGTGTCATGCGAGGTCGATATATATGGAACTCTCTCTGAATTTATCGGCGCCTGTGTCTCCGGAGATATTGTCACCCTGCTGGACATCAACAACACTGTGCCCAAGGATATGTATAGATCCGAGATAGAGGGCAAGTTCCCCTATCAGTTCAGCGATACCTTTATGGGCTTCCACTGCGGCAACACCTGCTCCTCCAAGCTCTGCAGCCCCACCATGAAGTACCAGATGATCATGGCCCGCAGCCTTCCCGAGGAGGTGACCCAGGGCACGCTGGAGGGAGATATTGTCCCCGGGGATATCACCTTCTTCCGGCTCCAGTCTACAGCCGACTGTGAGCTCCGCGCATATGTGGCGCAGGGCGAGGTGCTCCCCGTCGCTACACGCTCCTTTGGCGGCATAGGCGTGTTTGCGATAAACGAGATGGGCCGTTTCTACCGCCATGTGCTTATTGGCAAAAACTATCCCCACCACGGCGCGGTTGCCTTCGGGCACCATGGCAAGGCGCTCTTTGAGGTGTTCAAGTACCTGGGCGTTACGGATATAGGGTTCAATCAGCCTAAGGGTATGATGTATCCTGGCGAAAATCCCTTTGCATAAGAGCATGGCAGACAGGCGGGAGCTTACCGTCATAGCTGCCCTGACCCTGCTGATCGCGGTCATGGAGATCACAGGCGTACCGAGTGTGTTCTTTGTCAATATACAGGCTGCAGACATAGAGCCCTTCTACTTCGCGCTGATGGTGAATTTCCTGATCATAGGTGTTGCAGCCTTTCTCATTCTGAGATTTCTCTGTCCCAAGTGGAGGCTGGGCTTTACAAAGAGAGGTCTCGCAGCAGGGATCAAAGGCTACGGTATCCTTGGAGGGGCAGCGGCGCTCATAGGCCTGATAGCTTTCTGCATAGGCCTGTACCCCTTTGACCGCCAGCCCTCCGCCGCAAAGGTGATGGTTGAGGGAGTCATATACTATGCCGGCGTGGCTCTGGTCGAGGAGCTGTACGTACGCGGCCTGCTCCTGAACCTGATAGAAAAGCTGCTCGCGGGGAGGGAGGACAGCACCCTGATTGCGGTATCGGCTTCATCCGTGATATTCGGAGCGGGGCATATCTTTGGTGTGCTGGGCCAGCCTCCCCTTGTTATAGTGGGCAAGGTCGTCTGGACTGTGGGCATGGGTATGTTCTTCGGGATGGTATATAAGAAGACAGGCAATCTTTGGCTGCCGGTTATCATCCATTTCTTTGTGGATATCTGTGCTCTGCCCTACTGCTTTTCGAGCATGAGAGGGTATGCGGGCTTGTCCCTGTGTATCTTGGTGCCCGTTTATACGGCGCTGGGAGTGTATAGCTTTATACAGATGAAAAAAGCATAAATTAAGGCAGACCTTGACGGTCTGCCGATTTTTTTGCGCTGCCGCGCAAGACCTTGGGTGTCGCCTTTGAAAAGGCAGACTTTACGAAAGGAAGTCCACGAAACATTTTACACTATGTCACCGCAGCTTCACCGGCCTTAACACCTCGTACCCTATCCCCTCCGGGTAATGCCGCTGATAGCACTGGCAGGCATCCTCGTTCCACAGGAACCTCCCCGCGCCTGACGCCGAGCTCAGCCAGCTGGGGTCCACATGGTCCCTGCTGAGGTCGTAGCTCCAGGCAAGTTCCTCTACCCTGCCCATCACCTCGCCGTTATCCTCCATATAGTCAAAGGGCGGGTGATAGAACACAAGATAGTAGCTCCCCGGGAACTCCCGCACCTCAAATCCGTCGGATATCGGGCCGTCATAATCATCCCTCAACCCCATGCCGTAGAAGTAGTGCCGCTCTCCGTTCACATAGTGCCAGCCCGCAGTATGGGGGGTCACCACCGGGTGGGCCGCGTTCGTCATGCTCTCAATTATGCCGCAGACCTCGTCGCAGTTGTGGCGCGCCCAGAAGGTGCCGTAGCAGGTAGCCACATTGTCCCAGATACCCATGTACTTGTGGGCGGGGATGTACTCCACCCTCATTCTTGCATCTCTCAAATCGCCTTTGCTCATGTCTCTGCCTCCTTTTTTATACTGCTGTGCATACTGCCAGGGGTGAAACACGTCGTGGCTCACGAACAGCGGCAGGGACCGGGGGCTCAGCCTGTACTCCCGGGGGGTGCACCCGAAGGCCTCCTTAAAGGCCCTTGTAAGAGCCTCCTGGGAGGAGAACCCGGAGTCCAGGGCTACGTCCAGTATGCGGGAATTTTCGTCCCTAAGGGCCAGCGCCGCCATGGTCAGCCGTCTTTTTGCCACGTAGCTTCGCAGGGTCATGCCGCAGATCTGATGGAACAGCGCCGAGCAGTACCAGGGAGAATACCCTACGTACTTCGACAGCGGGAGAAGCCCCGGTTCCCCCGAAAGGTTCTGTTCAAGCCACTCTATCATCCTCTGCACTGTCTCGTTGCTGTGGTACATGGTATCACCTCTTAGCTGAGATTAGTATAGCAAAAGGCGTGGGCAGATCGCTTGATATCAGTTGCGGTCTTCAAAGGAGTACAGCGCCCCCTCATGATCCTTCACATAGTACCTGATATTCCTCCTGCCCCTTTGCACCACTATATGCCCCTCTGCCTCAAGCCTCTCCCTCTGGGCCTCTATTCCCCCGGGATACTTTGGGTTCAGCTCTCCCCCGGCCTTCAGTGTGCGCCAGTAGGGGGTCTCGTCTTCGCCCCGCTGAAAGCTGGCCCAGGCGGCGATGGACACGAATATCCCCGCCGTGATCGGCTCCGTGAAGTCGGCGCCGTTGGCTCTGGCAAAGTAGGCTCTTATGTCCGTTATGGTGGCGAGCTTACCCTCTGGCACCCTCCTCATGGCCCGGTCATATTCCATGGGCGGCGCAAAGTACATCCTGTCCCCGCCGTACTTTTTAATGGTCCCCGTGTCCGTGACTATCTGCACCTTGGGCATATCCTTGCTGTCGTGAAGCATGGCGTTAAAATCCTTCTTCTCCTCGTTTGCCATAAAATCATCTCCTTAAGACAAGCATAGCACAGCCAGGCTGCGCTATGCAATGAGACGGTTTAAGTTTTTTTATCTGCGAGAGGATATTTCCTCATGCGTACAAAGTAAGCCAATGTGAGCAGCACCGCCGCCCCGGTCCAGGCCCCCACCTCGGCGTAGTATATGCCGTCCGTAAGCAGAAGGGGCAGCAATAGGGCTATGCCCACCCGCATTACCATCTCCACAAAGCCGGATATCATGGGCACCACCGTGTCTCCCAGGCCCATCAGGGCCGAGCGGTAGATGTGCAGCATATAGAGCACCGGCAAAAACAGGCTCATTATGGCCAGGTACTTATAGGCGATGTCCATGGAGGCCGAGACCTCCTCGGTTGTGCCGGAAATGAAAAGCCCCAGGAAGAGCTTTCCGAGAAGCAGCATGGCCGCGGCTATCACCGCCGAGGTGATAAGGGCGATGACCGCCGCCGAGCGCATACCCTTTCTTATGCGGGCAAAGAGCCCTCCGCCCAGGTTCTGCCCCACGAAGGAGGTGACCGCATATCCATAGGACGTGGCGGCTATCTCCAGAAGGCCGTAGAGCTTGTTGGTGGCGGTGAAGCCGGCGATAAAGAGCATACCGTAGCGGTTCACCACGGACTGGACCACCATGCCCCCGGCGGAGATTATGGCGTTCTGCAGCGCCACGGGGGAGCCCAGCTTCAAAAGCGCCCCTGTGATAGCCCTCCCCAGCTTAAAATCCTCGGGACGCAGCTCAAGTATGCTGACCCGGCGCACGTTTATATAGCAGTACACCGTGGACACGGCCTGGGCTATGATAGTGGCCCCCGCCGCCCCGGCTATACCCCAGTGGAAGCCCAGCACGAACAGGAGGTCCAGCCCTATGTTCACTACCGTGGCGACGACTACGGCATAGAGCGGAGTTTTGCTGTCCCCCAGGGCCCGCAGTATGGAGGCCAAAAGGTTATAGGCGGTGATTATAGGTATTCCCGCAAAGATTATGCGCAGGTATAAAAGAGAGTCCCCGATTATATCTCCAGGGGTGTTCAAAAGTCTTAATACCGGCTCTGAAAGTCCCTGGCTCAGCGCCAGCATCACTACGGCGGCAATGCCGCATAAGGTGGTGGAGGCTCCCACGGTCCGGGAGAGCTCCCTATAGTCCTTTGCCCCGAAGTGCTGGGCCATAAGTATGGAAAAGCCCTGGGCAAAGCCCTGGACAACGCTTAATACCAGCCAGTTCAGCCAGTCTGCCGCGCCTATGGCCGCAAGGGCCTCGACCCCCACCCCATGTCCTACCACGGCGGTGTCTACCACGGTGTACAGCTGCTGAAAGACGTTGCCCAGCATAAGGGGCAGGGCGAAGGTTATGAGCAGCCTGGTGGGGCTGCCCTCGGTCATGCTTCTGATACGGTTTGACATATGTTCTCCTTCCCAAAACAAGTTAAACTAAAACAGTTCTATATTGTACTCTCTGGCGGCGTCCTGCCAGTATTTTTCCGGCACATCCGCCCAGCCGGCCTCTATGCCGGAGTCATTCTTATAGAGCTCCACCGCCCGGGCGGGCACCCTGCCGAAGGGGTCGGTGCCGGTGAGCACATTGTGCCTGAGCATTGCGGACCATACCGGCGCGCGCTCAGTGAGCCCGGAGGTCTCCAGATTTTTGACTGCCTGCTCCCAGTCGTAGGGCACGGACACATACTCAGGGACCCAGCGGCCTTTCCTATAGTGCATGAGGAGCATTTGCGAGACCTTGGCAAGCTCTGTTACCTCTATGGCTCCGGGCCGGGTGCGGCAGCAGATGGGGGCGCCCACGGAGCCCGCGCATATCACCCGGAGCCCCCTGTGCCAGAAGCTGAAGGGGCGATGGTTGTGGCCTTTCAGGAGTATGCGCTCGGGGACGGTCCCAAGGGACTCGAGGGTGCCGGGGCTGAAGATCTGGGCCTTGGTGCGCTCGGGGGAGCCATGGCAGCAGGCTATGGGCGGGGCGTCCCCTATCTGCCAGGAGCAGGAGACGGGCAGGCTCTCAAACCAGTCTATGTCCCTGTCCGTCAGGTTCTCGTAGCAGTAGAGGAGCGCCCCCTGGCAGGAGCTGTCCCTCCAGACTGAGCCGTCGGCGTTTCTGCCGCCGTTTGCCCTGTAGCTTATCATGTACTCCTCGCGGTTACCCCGGATAAACCGGCAGTCGTACCGGCCCGCCGCATCATACAGCAGCTCCATCACCCGCTGGGGGTAGGCGTGGTCGGTTATATAGTCGCCAAGGAAGATGTACTTCTCTATTTTCCTTTTCCGGGCCCAGTCAAGGCAGGCCTTCAAGGCCGGGTAATTGCCGTGCACATCCGCTAGCACAGCCACTGTAACCTCTCTCATTGTGCACCTCCGTTTTGATTGGCAAATAGATAAGTGCCTATGCTCACGGCTACTGCCAGGTTCAGAGAGTCCACCTCGGCTGTCTGGGCGATGAACAGGCTCTGCCCATAGTGCTGAAACTCCGGCGGGAGCCCGGTGGACTCGTTGCCGAATACCAGGGTATAGAGGGGGCTTTTGGGGCAGGTATCAGGCGTCAGCACCCTGCCCCCGTCCAGCATAAAGGGGAAGACGTCCCTATTATCACTAAACTCCCCAAGGTACTCGTCAAAGCTCTCAAATTCCTGCACCCTCAGCCGGAACAGGGCCCCCATAGAGGCCCGCACGGCCTTGGGGTGCCAGCGGTCGGCCCCACCTCCGATTAGGGCAAGGTCCCTTATGCCGAAGCCTAAAACAGTGCGCTCAATGGTCCCCAGGTTGCCCATGTCTCCGGGGTGCACCAGGGCGACATGGGGCAGGCCCGGGCAGAGCTTTTCGCCGTACTTTGCAAACTTCCCGGCAGCGTAGCAGGCCTCCTTTTGGGATATGCGCTCAAGAGCCTTTTGGGAGCAGTAGCAGGGTACGCCCAGCTTTTTGCATAGAGCTGTGAGCTTGTCCTGCTGGGTGAAGTCCTCCCGGTAGTATACGGCCCTTGCACTCTCGGGGCGGCAGTTCAGCAGCTCGAAGGCGGGGAACGGCCCGAGGGCGTAGGAGTATGGGAACTCGTGCTTATATTTCTTTGGCAGTTCCATAAAGCGCTCCTTTCTCAGTGGCGTGGGGTATAGGCGCTTTGTCTCTCAGGCCTGGGGACCTTTGGCGCGCGGAGTAAAAATCCCGGTAGGACTATGAGTATAAGCCCCGCGATGAATATAACTATAGCGCCGGTTATGCTGGAGAGAAACCTAAACGGCTCCCCGAAGCCCGGGATATACCCGGAGAAGACACCCTCTATTTCCTCCATAGAGGCGAGCCTGCTCTCCTCTGAGCCGTCGGGCTTTAGTATAAGCTGTCCCTCGCTGGTGCCGATTATCCGGGTGAGCTCCGGCATACTGGCGCTGGAGGCACAGAGAACCGCGTCCCCGGCCTTTGGGGCCTCGCCCATATGTATCACCGCCAGATCCCCGGGGGAGAGCTCCGGGGACATATTATTGTCCGCGACTATATAACCGCGCCAGTCGCCTATCCCAGTCAGGCCATTGCTGTGGGTGCTTCGGAACAGCAGCAGGCATAGGGTCAAAAAGCCGAGCCATACTATTGTCAGCAGTACCTGTATAATTCTTATGAGCGCTTTCATATTGCACCCTCCCTGTGAAATCTCTCCAGTAGAAACCGGGCCACGCCGCCGTCTTCATTGCTTCCGATTATGTCTGTGGCAGCGGCTATAACCTCCGGCATGGCATTCTCCACGGCGTAGCTCTCGTCGGCAACGTGAAAAAGCGGCAGGTCGTTCATGGCGTCCCCGAAGGCTATGAGTCTATCACAGCCCAGCCGCTCCTTGAGCCGCAGGGCAGCTTTGGCCTTGGTAGCCTCCCGGGAGGTTATCTCCAGCCAGTATTCCTCCCTGTAGAGCTCCTGCTGGAAGGTGAGGCTCACATATGGCAGGCTCCTCACCCGCTCCCAGAGGGGCGCAAGGGATCCCCTGTCATGTATGAAGGTGAAGTAGTAGGTCCTGCCCTGCAAGAGCTCATCCCGGGAGCTTACGGGTGTGAGGCGGGGGTCTCCCCCGCGGTTGTTTATATAGCGCTCCATCCCAGGGTGGCGGGGAAGGCCGGTCAGGTAGAACACCTTCTCCTCGCCGTTCAATATGCCGTAGCATAGGGGCCAGAGGCCGAGCTCCTCACAGTGGGACAGTATCTCCCGGCGCTCGGCATCGGTGAAGAATACCTGGTCCGTGCACGAGCCGGTCCTGCCGTCGCAGAGCATGGAGCCGTTATGGACTATCCAGGGGAGCTCCGGCGAGAGCCCCTCGGTGACGATATGGGCCGAGTGCCAGGAGCGGGCGGTGGCGAAGGTGAAGAGCATGCCCTTCTGGAGAAGGGCGTTGAGGGTCCTTACGGTGTAGTCGGGCAGGCGGTCGCGCCGGTCCAGGAGCGTGCCGTCCAGGTCGCTGACATAGAGGGTCTTGGGCATTTTACGATACCTCCCAGTATAGCTGCTATAGTTACACAGTTCAAAAGAGGTAGGATACCTCTTTTGAGCCAGGCGGCGTAGTCGCCCAGCTTAAAAATCGGTACATACCGATTTTTAAGTGTGTTTACTATAATGCCTATTCTATCACGCCTTGGGGCATATTTCCAGATTTATTTGAATAATTTCCCCCGGGCAGGCTTATAAATAGAAAAAGGGAAGGGGAGGGGCAAATGAAATCAGGACAAAAGGGGCGGCTCTATGCCCTTGTCAGGCTGGACCTAAGGCTGCTGCTCATGGGGCTGCTCACCGTGCTGCTTGGGACGGCGGCAGTGATAACGGCAAGGGCTATGGCAGGGGCCGGAAGCGTGGACATACCTATAGTGATGTACCACTCGGTGCTCAAGGACAGGGCCTACCACGGAAAGTATGTGATATCCCCTGCGGAGTTTGAAAACGACATTCTGTACCTTAAAGAGCACGGCTATACCACCATTCTAATGGAAGACCTTATAAATTATACCAATGGCGGGGAGCTGCCGGAAAAGCCCATACTGCTGACCTTTGACGACGGCTATTATAATAACTATCTCTACGCCTTTGAGCTTGCCAAGAGATATAGGGTCAAGTTTGTGATATCCCCCATCGGGCGCTATGCCGACCAGTACAGTGAGAGCGGCGAGACTAACGCCTACTATACCCACGCCACCTGGGAACAGCTGCGGGAGATGGCAGGCTCGGGCCTTGTGGAGGTGCAGAACCACAGCTATGATATGCACCGGCAGCAAGGGGGAGCTCAGGGGGCGGAGCAGCGGCCCGGGGAGTCTGATGAGGACTATAGGGAGCGGCTGACGTCGGATATCAGTAAGGCGCAGGAGGCGTTTAGGGAAAACCTGGGTGAGGCGCCCAGCACATTCACTTACCCCTTCGGGGCTATGAGCAAGTCTACGCCGGGGATAATAAAGGAGCTCGGCTTCTCGGCAAGCCTTATCTGCCGTGAGAAGATAAGCGCGGTCACCAGGGACCCGGAGTCCCTTTATGGCCTGGGCAGGTTTTTAAGGGAGTCGGGGATGAGCTCAAAGGAGTTTTTTGAAAAGCGGATGAAGCTTTCACCGTAAATCTATATAGGAGGCAGGAATATGAGGGAGAGCGTCTGTATCATTTCCTCACAGAGGCCGGATAAATACCCCAACGGCGGGGACGAGGCCTATTGGACGGCCCGGATAGCCGAAAAGCTCAGGGCGGATTTGGGGGCCAGGGGCATTAAGTGCCGAGACGAGGGGGACGAGGCAGGCTGGGGGCTGCTGCTGTATATATGCAGCCATGCGGCCCCCCGGGAGGTCGAGGCCAGGATAAAGGGCGCGCAGGTGTCCTACTATGAGTACAGCCCGGCCGGCAGGAGGGCGGCGGAGATATTCACAAAATACATCAGAGAAGTCTATCCCCAGCCGGACTTGGTGGAGGCAGTGCCCGCCGTGGCAAGGGCTGAGCTGAGCGGATCCAAGGTCCCTGCCCTGCTGATACATCTTGGCTATCACGATAACCCCCAGGATGAGGCCTGGCTTGTGAACAGCGCGGAGCAGATATCGGCGGGGCTGGCGGCAGCGGCGGCGGATTTTCTGGAGGCAGAGCCATGACGGGTGTATTCGAGGCCCTGCGGGATGTATTATGGGGCTGGCCTGTGCTGCTGCTCATTTTAGCCGCCGGGATGTATTTTTCATATGAGAGCTGTTTCTTCCAGCTTTTCCATCCGATCCGCTGGCTGAAAGCCGCCCTTGGCTCCGGGAAGGAGAGGGGGAGCGGGAGACTGAGGGCCATCACCACGGCTTTGGCCGGGTCCATCGGCACAGGGAACATAGTGGGGGTGGCGGCGGCTATAACGGTGGGCGGGCCGGGGGCCGTATTCTGGATGTGCGCCTCGGCAGTGCTGGGAATGATGACCGTCTTTGCCGAGAATTACTTTGCTGCAAAATTCAGGGAGGGTGGCAGCAGAGCCTCCGGCCCCCTTTCGTACATAGAGCGGGCGGGCAAAATAGGCGGCGCCCTAGGAGGGGTATACGCCCTGGGCTGCGCGCTCTCCTCCCTTGCCATGGGAAATATGGTCCAGGTAAACGCCCTGGCCTCTGCCTGCGGGGATTTGGGCCTGCCGGTAAAGTGGGTGGCGGCAGCCGTGGGCATTTTAGTGTTCTTTGTGGCAAGAGGCGGGCTGAAAGCGGCGGGGAGGCTTACGGAAAAGCTCGTGCCCATAATGACCCTGCTGTTCTTCGCGGCGTCAGTAGCTGTGCTCTGGGTACACAGGGAGAACCTGCCCGGTGCGGTGTCGAGGATCTTTGACGGCGCATTTACCCTCAGGGCCGGAGCGGGCGGGACTGCCGGTATGCTTATGGCTATGAAGGCCGGGGTCTCAAGAGGGGTATTCACAAACGAGGCCGGCCTTGGCAGCTCGGCCTTTGCATACACGGATGTGAAGGGGCATACCCCTGAGGAGATAGGGTGCATGGGGATATTCCAGGTGTTCGCGGACACCATTATTATGTGCACGGTCACGGGCCTCTGCATTTTATGCAGCTGCCCGCCGGAGTCACTCGACGGGGCGGAGCTCACATTTTATGCCTACCGCTCGGCCTTAGGGGAGCTGGGCGGCACTGCGGTGTCCTTGTGTACGGCGCTCTTTGCCCTGGCGACGGTTATCGCCTGGTGCTGCTACGGCAGGGAGGGGCTCCTGTATTTGACCCGGGGGAGGGGAGGGGGCGTGTACCCTGTAGCGGCGGGTATTGCGGCGTTTTTCGGGTGCCTAATGCCCCTGTCCCAGGTATTTATTATCGGGGACGCCATGAACGGCCTGATGGCCCTGCCGAATGTGCTGGCGCTGTTTTGGCTTATGAGGGCGGGTAATATGGAAAAAGTCGGGCTTTACAAACCGGGCTGAGTATGTTAAAATAGCTGAAGTACCCATCCCCCGGATACCGGCTCCACCGGCCATAGGCTGCGGGACGGGCGAATATAATAGAAAAGGTGATAGAAATGACAAAAGTTGAGAAGACCGAAATTATCCAGAAGTATGCCCGCCATGAGGGCGACACCGGCTCCCCCGAGGTGCAGATCGCCGTTCTCACAAAGCGCATTAACGACCTTACCGAGCACCTGCGCACGAACAAGAAGGACCACCACTCCCGCAGGGGCCTGCTGAAGATGGTCGGCCAGCGCAGGAGCCTTCTGAACTATCTCATTAAGATAGACATTGAGCGCTACCGCAGCATTATCGCTGAGCTGGGCATCCGTAAATAAGAACCTAACATCTGTCCTATAGTATCTTGAGCGGGGGCGGCGGCAGGCTCTCGGGCTTGCCGCCGCTGTTCGTTCATATTTCAGGATGGAAAAGTGCCGCCAAGCACCTGTTTTACAAACAGACTCCCCGGACTGCCGGAGGGCCTGTTTGTCAAACAGGGCGGCGGCGTGAAAAAATGCCCTCCCGCTTTCGGGAGGGGGAAAGGGTAAATTATGTTTGAGAATTTTAAACGCTATGAGACCGACTTTGCCGGGCGCCCCTTAGTGATAGAGACCGGCAAGATGGCTCAGCTGGCAAACGGCGAGTGCCTGGTGCGCTACGGAGACACCGTGGTGCACGTGGCTGCCACAGCCTCGGCAAAGCCTCGGGACGGCATAGACTTCTTTCCGCTCTCCGTGGACTTTGAGGAGAAGCTGTATTCCGTGGGCAAAATCCCCGGCTCCTTTTTAAAGAGGGAGGGCCGGCCCAGCGAAAAGGCCACCCTGGTCTGCCGCATGATAGACAGGCCTATCCGCCCGCTGTTCCCCAAGGACATGAGGAACGATGTGGCTATTGTGTGCACTGTGATGTCCGTGGACCAGGACTGCTCTCCCGAAATTGCCGCAATGGTGGGCACCTCCATAGCCCTGACCATTTCCGATATCCCCTGGAGCGGGCCTATCTCCGGCGTATCCGTGGGGCTTATAGACGGTGAGTTTGTTATAAACCCCAATGCCGAGCAGCGCAAGGTGAGCGAGATGGCGGTGACAGTTGCCTCCACATCCCAGCGTATAGCCATGATAGAGGCAGGGGCAAACGAGGTCTCCGACGAGGATATGTATAGCGGCATTATGGCAGGGCATGAGGCAAACCAGCATATCATTGAGTTTATCAAGGGTATACAGGCCGAGATCGGCAAGGAAAAGTTCGAGTATCCCAGCAACGAGCCGGAGCCGGAGATGTTCGAGGCTATAAAGGCTTTTGCCGAGGACGATGTGCGGGAAGCCATGGACACTGACGATAAGACCGTAAGGGATGCCAGGCTGCGCCCGGTCTATGACAAGGTCCATGAGCGCTTCGACCCGGAGTACCCGGAGCAGGAAGCGAAGATAGACGAGTGTATGTATAAGACCCAGAAGTATGTGGTGCGCCGCTGGCTTCTGGACGAGCAGAAGCGTGTGGACGGGCGCGGTATGGATGAAATGCGCCCCCTGGCCGCCGAGGTGGGGCTGCTTCCAAGGACCCATGGCTCCGGCATGTTCACCCGCGGGCAGACCCAGGTGCTCACTGTAGCGACTCTTGGCTCTATAAGGGACAACCAGCTGCTGGACGGCATTGACGAGGAGGAGAGCAAGAGGTATATCCACCACTACAATTTCCCCTCATATTCTGTGGGAGAGACCCGGCCCAGCCGCGGCCCGGGCAGGCGTGAGATAGGCCACGGGGCTCTGGCGGAGCGGGCACTGGTGCCGGTGGTGCCGGGAATGGAGGAGTTCCCCTACACCATACGCCTGGTATCCGAGGTGCTGAGCTCCAACGGCTCGACCTCGCAGGCATCTATCTGCGGCTCGACCCTGGCGCTGATGGATGCCGGCGTGCCCATCAAAGCCCCTGTGGCAGGTATCTCCTGTGGACTTATTACCGAGGGGGAGCGCTGGATGACCATGGTGGACATCCAGGGCGTTGAGGACTTCTTCGGGGATATGGACTTTAAGGTGGGCGGCACCAAGAAGGGTATCACCGCCATACAGATGGACCTGAAGATATCCGGCCTGCTGCCCGAGATGGTGAAGGAGGCTCTGGAAAAGACCCATAAGGCCCGCAACTATATTATAGATGAGATCATGCTCAAGGCCATACCTGAGGTGCGGCCCGAGCTGTCCCCCTATGCGCCGAAGATGCTCTCTATGCAGATACCTGTGGACAAGATCCGCGAGGTCATCGGCACAGGCGGCAAGGTCATACAGAAGATCTGCGCCGAGTGCGAGATCACCATGGACGTGGAGGAGGACGGCCACGTGTTCATTACCGGCATTGACGTTGAGAAATGCCGCCGGGCCATGGACATTGTGGACACCATCGTCAACGACCCGGAGCCGGGCAGCTACTATAACGGCCGGGTCACAAGGCTGATGGACTTCGGGGCCTTTGTGGAGATAGCTCCGGGCAAAGAGGGTCTTGTGCATATCTCTAGGCTGGATATCCGGCGCACAGAGAAGGTCACGGACGTGGTGAACGTGGGCGACGTGGTAAAGGTAAAGGTACTGGAGATAGATGATAAGGGCCGCCTGAACCTCTCAAGGCGGGACGCGCTTATTGACCTGGACGGCGCTGTGCCGGAGAATGATATCAGCGCGGACCGGCCCCCCAGAAGGGACCATGACCGCAGGCCCCCGCGCAGGGACCACGACAGGCGGTAAGGGGAAAGACCGGACAAATAGCCGTAAGGCTGTAATATAACAAGAAATAACCTCCAAGGCAACCTGGAGGTTATTTCTTTTACTCAAAAAGCTCCGGGTGCATCCGGCTGTAGTGAAAGATATACTGCTGGGCAAGGCCCGCGTTAGGGCCGAAGTCCTCAGGGGTCATGCCGGGGAGCAGCCGGGCCATAGCCCGCTTCATCCAGACGTCGAGGGGGAAGCACTCGGTTTTGTGAAAGCCGTAGAGCAGGGCGCACTCGGCTACCTTGGGGCCGACCCCCTTGATTTTACGCAGCTCCTCCCGCCCGAAGCCCGGGGGCTCGTCCATGACGCGGTGAAGGTCAATTTCACCGCTAGCGACCTTCCTGGCAGCATCCAGTATGTAGGGTGCGCGGTAGCCGGAGCGTAGGGGGGCCAGGTCCTCTTCTGAAAGGGAGGCGACCGCCTGGGGCGTTGGGAAGGAGTATATTTCCGTACCGGCGATCGGCTCCCCGAACATGCGGCAGAAGCTGCCGACCAGCCCCTTGATGCGGCTGATATTATTGTTCTGGGACATGATAAAGGAGCAGAGGGCCTCCCAGGGCTCCTGGCGGAGAATGCGTATGCCAGGGGCAAACTCTGCGGCCTCCTTAAGCACCGGGCTCAGGCCGGAGAGCTCCTGCCTGATACGGGCGTAATCTTCATCTAAATCAAAGTAATCCTGCCAGACGGACGCCAAGTCCTCGGGAGAGCAGCTTAGCTCAAGGCTGTCTTCAGCGGCCCGAAGGTATAATACCCTGCCGTAGGCCGCGCCGTACCATATGCCCGGGTTCTCCTCCGACTGCTTCCACCGGAAGGCCTGGCCGCAGTCGAGGGTCTGGGCAAGGTCAAAGAGGGGCGGCAGCTTTGCCGCAAACACCGGCCCGCTCAACGGTTTTTCTCCCCGGAGTCCTGCTGGGCCGTGGGCGCGCGGGAGGTGAGCCAGGTCATGGCGCGCTCGATGGAGTCCTTGGAGCTGCCCCAGTCCCCACCGGCGTTGCGGTAGTCGAACATGCGGCAGAAGTGGGTCACATCGCCGCTGAGCGCCTCAAGATAGGCCTTTGCAAGGCGGGTGGTCTCAGCCTCGAAGAGCGCGAAATTTTTCCTGGGCATTTTAGCCGCGGCCTCCACAGCCATCCCGTAGTGGGGCAGGCAGATGAACTGCTGGGCGGTGTACAGGTCCCTAAACTCCTGCTCGTTCTGCCAGAGGGCTATAGTGCTCTCCAAAAGGTGCCTCATGCTGTCTTTAATATTCGTGCAGATAAAGCAGTTATCCTCCCGGCTGTGTACGGTTGCGGCTATCTTCTTGGGCACGGCTTTGCCCTCAGGGAAGACCTGGCCCTTCACCTCGGCTAAAAGGCTCTCCAGGATAAGGGCCACCGAGAGCCTGCTGCCCCGGGCGAGTATCTGGTTGAAATGCTCAGAGCAGAAGCCAAGGCGGTTCGTCTCTATGCGCACGTCGGGCTCCATCATGGCGGCGCCTGTGATATAGGTCGCCATGCGGTCCTCCAGCATATCGCGCATACGGCAGAAGGGGCAGCCGTCTTTGGGTTCAAATACTTCGTTCACGGGTATTGAGCAGATATCCTCTCTCATAGGGCCAGCCTCCTGATAATTCACATAATAAATATATTTTAGCATAGCCGGACGAAAAAATAAAGAGAAACTTTCAAAGGGTCGAAGAGTGAAGGCGAAGCGTTCATATCACGGAAATATATTCATCATATTTACATAATATTCTGGACACAAAACACTTTTCAACTTGAGAAAGGCCAGTAAAATAAGGGGTTATCAACACTTTCCACCGAGTTTTCAACATTCCACTACCGACATAAAACATTGAGGGGCGGCTTGGGGCCAGCTTTCGGACTTGATTTCAGGCGCTTTACAATCTTCGGCCTTTCTGCTATAATCAACATAATAATTAAGAAGAAGGGGCGATGCGAAATGCCGAGAGGCTCGATTTGCACAAAAATAGTTGACTGGGATGAGTCTATATCAAATAAGTACGTGGTGATTTTTTCCCGATATCAGGGCAAACTGCTTTTGAGCAGGCATAAGGGCCGGGACACCTGGGAGACCCAGGGCGGGCATATAGAGCAGGGGGAATCCCCGGAGAACGCGGCTAAGCGGGAGCTCTGGGAGGAGAGCGGTGCCCTAAAATTCACATTGGAGCCTATGTGTATGTACTGGGCCGAGGACAGGGTAGGAGGCAAGACTGAGAGCGGCGCGTGGGGAGCTATATTCTTTGCGGACATAGAGGAGCTGGGGCCCATGCCCGAGAGCGAGATGGCTGAAACAAGGCAGTTTGACACGCTTCCTGAGGAGGTCACCTATCCGTATATCACGCCCCATCTATACGAGCGGGTCAGGGACAGGTTTTGATATAACTGCTGAAAGGGGACGTATATGAAATTCAGGATACTGGTAAACCCCAACGCCGGAAGGCAGGTGGTGCTCAGGGAGCTGCACAGCATTTACCGGGCCTTCGCCGGGGAGGAGAATAAAAACGAGGTGGTAATGGAGCTGACAGTCAACTCCGCCCATGCGGCTGAAGCCCTGGACAGGGCTATAAGGGCAAAGCCAGACACCCTTGTATGCTGCGGCGGCGACGGCACTTTAAGTGCCACAGTGGACAGGCTGCTGAGGAGCGGCGAGGAGGTCAAGCTTGGATATATCCCCGCCGGAAGCACCAATGACTTTGCAAATTTCCTGGGGCTGCCCAAGGAGCCCGCCGAGGCCGCGGACCTTATTGTGGACGGCGAGGCCAAGCCCATAGACGCAGGGCGCTTTGGGGAGAGGCACTTTATATACGTGGCCTCCTTCGGGGCCTTTACCCAGACCTCCTATGCCACCACTCAGAACCTGAAGAACTCCTTGGGACATTTGGCCTATATTATTGAGGGCATAAAGGAGCTGCCCCAGCTGAAATCCTACGCGGTGCGGGCTGAGACCGCTGAGGGCGGCGTGTATGAGGGCGAGTACCTTTTCGGGGCTCTGAGCAACTCCACCTCCCTTGGGGGGATAATCAAGATGTCCGCAGAAAAGGTGGACCCTGCCGACGGCCTCTTTGAGCTGGCGCTGGTAAAGAAGCCGAAGAGCCTGTACGAGCTCAACCGCATACTGCTGGCACTGATGGGCGGGCAGGTGGACGAGGAGCTTATCACCTTCGTGCACACCGCCGGGGCCGCCTTCGCCTGTGCGGAGCCCATGCCCTGGTCCCTGGACGGAGAGTATGTAAGCGGCGGCACGGACGTCAGGGCCGAGGTCTTACCGGGGGCATTGAAGCTGTTCAGATAATAGGCGGGGATATGTAAAGATTTTGAATGGCTTTGTTTACAATATGTTCAACACCTGAGAGGGAAAATCGGGTAAAATAAGCGGTAGATAAGGGGAGTGGACCATGTTCGGATATGTGCGCCCATATAAGCCCGAGCTGCTGGTAAAGGAGTACGGGCAGTATAAGGCGGTATACTGCCAGCTCTGCCGGGTGCTCGGGGACGAATACGGCGTACTGGCCCGCTTTGCCTTGAGCTATGACTGCGCGTTCTACGCAATGCTGGCCCTGTCGGTGACAGGCGGCAGGGTGGAGGAGCAGAAGCGGCGCTGTGTGTGCAATCCCTTAAAGGCCTGCACATACCTCCCAAGCCCCGGGGAGGCATATAAAAAGGCGGCGGCCCTCTGCGTTCTGCTGACGTATCATAAGCTCCGCGACGACTGTGAGGACGAGAGCTTTTTCGCCTCCCTTGGAAGCAGGCTGCTGCTGCCGGCAGTCTCACCAAAGGCCAGAAGGGCGGCAAGGCAGTATCCCGGTATGGCAAGCATAGTGGAGAAGGCCATGGAGGGCCAGCGGCAGGCCGAGGAAGAAGGCGCGGGAGTAGACCGCTGTGCGGAGCCCACGGCGAATCTTCTCAGAGAGCTTTTCGGGGAGCTGGCAGGCTGCGATAATAAGCAGCGCCCCGCGCTGGAGAGCTTTGGGTATTTCCTTGGCAGATGGGTGTACCTGATGGACGCGGCGGACGACCTGGCGGAGGATATGCGCTCGGGAAGCTTTAATCCATTTATAAAGCGCCTGGGCCTTGAGGGAAAGAAGGAGCTCACCCAGGAGGAGCGCAGGGCCGCAGACAAGGCCTGCAACGAAGCCCTGAACGCAACGGCGGCAAGGCTGGTGCTGGCGGCAAACCTGATCGAGATGGGGCAGTTCGGCCCCATAATCGAGAACGTGGCCCAAAAGGGCCTGGCAGAGGTCCAGAGGGAGATCCTGTTCCTGCACATAAGGGAGAAGCCCAAACGCGAGCTAAAGTAAAAGTTTTGTCCGCCTTTGGAAAAAGGCGGCAGGGATCAGAGGCCATAAACATACTCAAAACAATAAAGGGAAGGGTTTAATCAATGAGTGATCCGTACAAGGCGCTGGGGGTATCCCGCACCGCTACAGACGAGGAGATCAAGGACGCATACCGCAAGCTTGCCAAGAAATACCATCCTGACCAATACGCCGAGAGCCCCTTGAAGGAGCTTGCCGACGAGAAGATGAAGGAGATAAACGAGGCATATGATACTATAACGGCCCAGCGGCGCAGCGGCAGTAAGGGCGGTTATAGCGCGGGCTATAACCCCGGCGCGGGAGCCTATGGATCCTCGGGTTTCGGCGACGTGCGCAGCCTAATTATGTCCGGGCGCTTTGCGGATGCTGAGCAGATACTAAACGGCGTCCCGGCTGACAGGCGGAACGCCGAATGGTACTTCCTCAAGGGCTCCGTGCTGTACCGCCGAGGCTGGCTGGAGGAGGCAAAGGACCACTTCTCCAGGGCCTGCCAGATGGACCCGGGTAACCCGGAGTACAGCGCGGCTTTGAACCAGGCTATGAATCAAAGGGGCGGTATGTACGGCGGCTATAACCCGGGCAGGAGTGCCGGCGGCGAGTGCAACACCTGCGATATGTGCTCGGGACTGCTAATGGCGGACTGCTGCTGTGAGTGCATGGGCGGCGACCTGATACCCTGCTGCTAAGAGGGGCCGGGAGATATGAGAGGCAATACAGCTAAAATCGCCGTATGCGGGGTGGTATCGGCCCTCTCGGTGGTGATGATGATGTTTGAGGGGCTGGTGCAGGTGGCCTCCATAGCTATACCGGCCATAGCCGGGTGCCTGCTGATACCCATCGTAGCCGAGGCCGGCGCAGGCTGGGCCCTGGGCTCGTATGGGGCCACGGCCGCATTATGTATGTTCATAGCCCCCGACAGGGAGGCGGCGCTGATATACCTGCTGTTCTTCGGGTATTACCCGGTGCTGTTCGCGTGGCTGAGTAAGATAAGGAGCCCTGTGCTCTGCTGGCTGGCAAAGCTGGGGATATTTAATATAGCCGCAGCCCTTGAGGCGGCCCTCACGGTATATGTGCTGGGGATACCCTGGGAGGACATACCGTTTTTGCCAATGCCCTGGAGCCTTATAGCGCTGGCTGTATTGGCAAACCTGGTGTTCGTGCTCTATGATAAAACTCTGCAGGGGCTGATCAGGGAGTACTTCAGAAGGCTCCACGGGAAGCTGGCGGGATATTTTAGAAACTGACGGAATATATGCCTTGGAGGGATGGATGATGAAGCCGGACCGGCAGCCGGCAGGATAGAACTGGAGGCCGGAAGCCGGTACTTTTTACTCTGGGAGTTTAAGGGCGCAAGGGGAAAATGCGAGCTGCGCTGGTGAAAAATGCAGCTTTCAGTTTATCGGGCAGTTATCCCAAAAAGGGGGCTGCCCGGTTTTTGTGCTTTAGCCGGAGAGAATTTATTTGAATAGGACTTGATTTTTGCCTGAAAAGGACGTAAAATCATGTTAAATACGTTTTTTTGGAGGAATAAAGCGACCTATGAACGATCAGCTTTCCGAAAAGATACAGGAGAACCGCCGGGGCTTCTCAAAGAGCCAGCGGGCCATCGCCAGATATTTGCAGGAGCACCCCGAAGAAGTTGCCTTTATGACAGCCTCCCGCCTGGGCTCAACGGTGGGGGTCAGCGAGTCCACGGTGGTGCGCTTCGCCACGGAGATAGGCTACTCCGGGTATCCGGCGATGCAGCAGGCCGTGCAGGAGATGATACGCAACAAAATGACCAGCTTCCAGCGCCTGGAGATGACCTCCAGGAACATACCGCCGGATAAGCTCCTGGATGCCGTGCTGGGGCAGGATATAGACATACTGCGCCGCACAAGGGAGGGCGTGGACAGGGCGGAGTTCTATAGGGCGGTGGACGCCCTGGTGAACGCCAGGCGGGTCTTTGTCTTGGGGGCGGGGAGCTCACTGGCCCTGGCGACCTTCCTGGCCCACTATATGCAGCTGGTTTTCGACAGCGTGCAGCTCATAGAGGCTACAAGCGAGGCGCAGATACTTCAGCAGATGGTCCATGTGGACAGGGAGGACGCGATAATCGCCATCAGCTTCCCCAGGTACTCCAAGAAGGCTGCAAGGGCTTTGCAGTATGCCTCAAGGCAGGGCATGACGGCTATAGCCATAACCGACAGCACCGCCTCCCCTCTGGCACAGAGCGCCTCCCATGTGCTGCTGGCAAGAAGCGATATGGTGTCCTTTGTGGACTCCCTGGTGGGGCCGCTCAGCGTGATAAACGCCCTGATAGTCACGGCGGCTATCCGAAGGAAGAAGGAAGTAATAAATGTGCTGGAGAAGATAGAGGGTATTTGGGACGAGTACGGAGTATATGAGAAGGTGGAGGAGAGGAACAGCTGAGAGACGTTATTATAGTCGGGGCCGGGGCCGCGGGGCTTATGGCTGCGGGAAACTGCGCCAGGCGGGGGCTCAGCACCCTGGTGCTTGACAAAAATGAGCTGCCTGGGCGCAAGCTGAGGATCACAGGCAAGGGGCGCTGCAATGTGACGAACAACTGCCCGCCGGAGGATGTCATCTCCGCCGCCCGGGGAGGAAGGTTCCTCTACAGCGCGCTGTCAGGCTTCACCCCCGAGGACACTATGGCTTTTTTTGAGGGCCTTGGCGTTCCACTGAAAACTGAGCGGGGCCGCAGGGTGTTCCCCCGGTCGGACAGGGCGGCGGATATAGCCGGGGCCCTTGCGCGCTTTGCAGCGGGCGCGGAGCTTCGCCGGGAGACGGCAACCGAGGTGCTTGCGGAGAATGGGCATATTACCGGGGTAAGGACGAATAAAGGATATTATAAGGGGAGAAATGTGCTGCTGGCCTGCGGCGGGGCCTCTTATCCGGCGACCGGCTCGGACGGGTCGGGCTACAGGCTCTGCGAGAGGCTTGGGCATACCATAGCCCCCATAGGGCCGTCCCTGGTGCCGCTTGTTGAGGCGGGGGAGTTCTGCCAAAGGCTTATGGGCCTGTCCCTGCGCAACGTAGGGGTCAGGGTCACGGCCGCGGGGAAAAAGAAGCCGGTATATGAGGACTTTGGGGAACTGCTCTTTACGCACTTCGGACTCTCAGGGCCCACTATTTTGAGCGCCTCTGCGTTTATGCGCCCTATGGCGCCCGGAGCCTATATGGTGCATATAGACCTAAAGCCAGCCCTGGACGAGGGGCAGCTGGACGCAAGGCTCCTGCGGGACCTGGAGGAGAACAGAAACCGGCAGCTGATAAATTCCCTTGACAGGCTCCTGCCCCAGAAGCTGATACCTGTGGCGGTTGAGCGCTCGGGCGTGCCCGGGGAGACAAGGTGCAACTCTATGACCAGAGAGCAGCGAAGGAGCCTGCTTGGGGTACTAAAGGACTTCACGGTGGAGATAGAGGGCTTCAGGCCCATTGCGGAAGCGATAGTTACCGCCGGGGGCGTGAGCCTTAAGGAGGTTGACCCCAGGACCATGGGCTCGAAGCTTATAGAGGGGCTCTACTTTGCCGGGGAAATGCTGGACGTGGACGCGCCTACAGGGGGGTACAATTTACAGATAGCCTTTGCCACGGGAAGGCTTGCAGGGGTGAGCATGGGAAAACAGGAGGGAGCAAATGGATAAGGGGCTTTTGGGCCGGGAGGATGTGCTGAGCATTGCCCGGGGGATAGAGTTTATGGGGCCGGAATGCTGGCTGACCTCAGGGGCGGCGCTGGTGCTGTTCGGAGTAAGGGAGAACACCCGCGACGTGGATCTTGTTTGCACAAAGGAGCTTGCAGACCGGCTTGAGGCAGAGGGGTACCCTTTCCGCCGGGACGGGCTGGACAATACCAGGATCTTCTCCATAAACGAGCATGTGGAGGTCTTGGAGGACTGGGAGACCGAGGAGGTCGTTGAGATAGAGGGGCTGCGGTCGGCAAGCCTTCTGAGCATAAGGAAGCAGAAGGAGGCTCTGGGCCGGGAGAAAGACCTGAGGGATATCGCTTTGATAGACGGCTTCATAGTGAAGGAGGAAAGGGAACTATGATCAGGCTTGAAACGTCCAGGCTGGTTATCCGTGACTATATGCCCTGTGACGAGGAAGAATATTATCAGCTCAAGTCCGACGAGGGGGCTATGCTCAAGTACCAGTGGGATATCATGGTACACAGCCGGGAGGAATCCGACAGGGAGTTCGCGGGCGTGCTTGAGGACGCTTTGAAGCCTGACAGGAAGTTCTATTTTTTCCGGGTGGAGCTGAAGGAAAGCGGCAGGCAGCTGGGCTCTGTGGGCTATACCGTTGGGGAACGCACACCGGTGGGCAAGCTTGTCCACGCAGGGTATTTCTACTTCCCGGAGTTCTGGGGGCAGGGGTACGGCACTGAGGCCTTTGGGGAGGTCCTGCGCTTCGCCTTTGAGGAGGACGGCGTGTACAGGGTCACTACCGGGTGCCTTCAGGAGAACAGGGGATCGGAGCGGATAATGCAGAAATGCGGGCTTATAAAAGAGGCCGAGCACGTGGACTGGCAATGGCACGAGGGCAGAATGAAGACCAGGCTTGAGTACAGGCTGTTGAAGCAGGAATACCGGCAGCTGAAGGGATAAATGAAGCAAGGGAGAGGAGAACTATGTTTGCAATAGCGATAGACGGCCCGGCGGGGGCGGGGAAGTCCAGCGTGGCGAAGGCCGCCGCCAGGGAGCTGGGCTTCACCTATGTGGACACCGGGGCCATATACAGGACCATCGCCCTCTATATGCTGGAAAAGGGCGTGGACATTGAGGACCCGGCGGCGGTGACAAAAGCCCTGCCCGGGGTGGAGGTCTCCCTGGAATACGGGGAGGCCGGCCAGCGTACCCTTTTGGGAGGGCGCGACGTCTCGGAGAAGATACGCACCCAGGAGGTGTCCATGGCGACGTCAAGATGGGTGGCCCATATCCCGGAGGTCCGGGCGTTCCTTGTGGAGGTCCAGAGGGAGCTTGCGAGAAAGAACAACGTGGTGATGGACGGCCGGGACATCGGCACGGTCATACTGCCGAAGGCCCAGCTGAAGGTGTTCCTCACGGCTTCCCCCGAGGAGCGGGCCAGAAGGCGCACGCTGCAGCTTGAGGAGGCTGGGGAGCAGGCGGACTTCCAGGAGGTGCTCAGGGAGGTAGTGCAGAGGGACAGGCAGGACTCGGCCCAGCTGGATTTGCGCCCTGAGGACGGCGTGATACTTGACACCACAGGCCTTAGCTTCCGGAAGGTGGTGCAGGAGCTCACCTCCATGGCCCGGGGGCGCATGGAGAATAAGGCAGGGGGTAGCGAGTAAATGGCAAAAAAGCGCGGGGCAAGACGGAAGGACTTGCTATACCTTATAGGCCAGTTGCTGCTGGCTTTGTTCTACTATCCGGTGTTCAGGATAAGCGTCCGGGGCAGGGAGAATATACCGAAGGCCGGGCCGGTGCTCCTATGCAGCAACCATATGGCAAAGCGGGACCCGGTTATGCTGGGGGTGGCCCAGTGGCGGCAGGTGCTGTATATGGCGAAAGAGGAGCTCTTCCGGGGGAAGTTCCTTGGGGGGCTTCTGAGGCTGCTGGGGGCGTTCCCGGTGATAAGGGGCAGCGGCGGTACAGACGCTCTTGAGAATGCCTATAAGCTTCTGGACGAAAACGGCATGGTGGGCATATTTATCGAGGGCACCCGGTCAAAGGACGGCCTGCTGCAAAGGCCAAAGACCGGCGCCGCGCTGCTGGCCTACCGCACCAAGGCCCCGGTAGTGCCGGTGTGCATCACCACCGAGGACGGCGGGCTGCCGAAGATGTTCAAGCGGCATATTATAAATATCGGCAGGCCCATACCTTCAAAGGACCTTAATATAAAAGACGACTCCAGCCTTGAGCTGAGGCGGGCCAGCAGGACTATTATGAAGGAGATAGCGGGACTGAGGGAGGAGACCCTAAAGGAGCTGGGGCTGCCCTCCCAGGCAGGTGAAGACAGGGAGGCGGCCCGGTGAAAATAAAAGTTGCCAAGACCGCCGGCTTCTGCTTCGGGGCAAAGCGGGCGGTGGATATGGTGTACGGCCTCCTGAAAGAAGGGAAGAAGGCGGCGACTTTGGGGGCGCTGCTCCATAACCCACAGCTTGTGGAGGAGCTGGAGTCCAGGGGGGTAAGGGTAGTGGGCTCCCCGAAGGACACGCCGGAGGGCCACGTGCTGGTGCTGCGCTCCCACGGAGTGACCGCTGAGACCGAGGAGGAAATAGGCCGGTTGGGGCTGGAGTTTGCGGACGCTACCTGCCCGTTTGTTAAAAAAATCCACCACTTGGCCGGGTGTTCCTCTGAGGAAAACAGGACGTTTATTCTCTTCGGGGACCCGGGCCATCCTGAGGTAAAGGGGACTCTAAGCCACTGCAAGGGCCCATATTTTGTGTGCAGGGACCATAAAGAACTGCAAAATCTGCTAAAGAGCCATACAGAGCTCACAAATACCCCCATTGCGGCGGCGGCCCAGACCACCTTCCATATAGGGGAATGGGAAAAATGTTTGGAAACTCTCAAAAAGGTATGTACAAATGCCTCGGTTTTTGATACAATATGTAATGCAACAGCGAAACGGCAGAAAGAGGCGCTGGACCTTGCCAAAAGCTGCGACTGCATGGTGGTCGTGGGAGGCAGGGACAGCTCGAATACGGCCAAGCTCCGCGATATATGCGCGGGGCAGTGTAGAACGTATCTCATCGAGAAGGCGAGCGAACTGCCCACCTTTTCCGCCGGCCTGAGCGTTGGCATAACCGCCGGGGCCTCGACCCCGGCAAGCATAATAAAGGAGGTACTAGTTACCATGGCTGAAGTCAACAGTACGGAACAGAATTTTGAGGAGATGCTTGAGGAATCCCTCAAAAGCATGAATACAGATGAGAAGGTACATGGCGTAGTTGTGGGCATCTCCCCCACAGAGGTCTATGTGGACGTAGGGCGCAAGCAGGCGGGCTTTATCCCCGTAGCAGAGCTTTCCAACGACCCGGCGGCAAAGCCCGAGGACATCGTGAAGATGGGCGACGAGCTGGAGCTGCTCATTATGAAGACAAACGACCAGGAGGGCACCATCATGCTCTCCAAGCGCCGTGTAGACGCCATGAAAGGCTGGGATATTATCCAGACAGCCCTTGACAACAGCGAGATCCTGAACGGCAAGGTCATCGAGGTGGTAAAGGGCGGCGTCATCGTCCTCTGGGAGAGCATGAGGGTGTTCGTGCCCGCCTCCCAGGCTACCGTAAACCGGGGCGACGACCTTAACGAAATGCAGGGCAAGGAAGTAAGGTTCAGGGTCATAGAAGTGGACCGCAAGCGCCGCAGGGCGGTGGGATCCATCCGCAGCGTCCTACGCGAGGAGCGCAAGGCTGCCCAGCAGAAGTTTTGGGAGCAGGTGGAGGAGGGACAGGAGTTCACCGGCAAGGTGAAGTCCCTCACAAGCTTCGGGGCCTTTGTGGACTTGGGCGGCGTAGACGGAATGGTCCATATCTCCGAGCTCAGCTGGAACAGGGTCAAGCACCCAAGCGAGGTCGTGAATGTAGGCGACACCGTAACAGTGTACGTAAAGGGCCTCGACCGTGAGAACGGCAAGATATCCCTTGGCTATAAGCGTGCCGAGGACAACCCCTGGGTGAAGCTCGAGAGGGAGTTCCCCACGGGCACCGTCTGCGAGGCAAAGGTCGTTGGCATGACCGAATTCGGCGCTTTTGCCAGCGTGATACCCGGCATCGACGGCCTTATCCATATTTCACAGATAGCCGACCACCGCATTGACAAGCCCCAGGACGTCTTGAAGGTGGGAGATATGGTGAAGGTGAAGATCACCGACGTGGATCTGGAGCGCCATAGGGTGTCCCTCTCCATCCGCGCGGTGCTGGAGGACGAGCAGGCAGAGGCTGACGCCGCAGCTGAGAACGCTCCCGCCGAGGCGGTAGTTTTCAGCACAGAGGACGCTGCCGTGGCTGAGGAGCCATCTGAGGAGTAATCTAGCGCATGAGCAAATAACAGGGTAGTTAAAGCTGCCCTGTTTTGTGCGTAATATAGGGCTTCGGCCCAGTTACTATAAAGTTTACGGCCCGGCCCCGAAATTTAGGCAATATAGCAGTGGCGGGCTACTGGAGGAAAACAAACATGAGGCGAGTAAAAAAACCGGTATTCTTTGTGGTCCTGGTCCTGATAGCTGCATTGGTGTACACTTCCCTTTTCGGTGTGTACGGCCAGAACGGCGACTTCAAGGTCACCTACCTGAAAGGGGCGGGGGATATACGCTGGGGCATAGACATACGCGGCGGCGTGGAGGCCACTTTCAGCCCTGCGGGGGGGATAACCGCCACCAACAGCGAGTTGGAGAGCGCCAAGCAGATAATCGAGACCAGAATGGTATCACAGAATATCACAGACTATGAGCTGTATACCGACGAGGCCAATAACCGCATAATCGTACGCTTCCCCTGGAAGTCGGACGAGGCGGATTTTGACCCGGAGAAGGCTATAAACGAGCTGTCCGCAACCGCCATGCTCACATTCAGAGAGGGCATGGAGTACGAGACCATGGAGTACGGCGAGGGCGGCAGGGAGATCTACAAGACTCCCAAGGGCACTACAGCCGATACTATCATACTTGAGGGCGCGGACGTTGTGACCGCCCAGCCCGGCGTGCAGCAGGATCAGGAGACCGGCGCGACCCAGTATGTGGTCCAGCTGGAGCTGAGCGAGGAGGGCAAGGAGAAGTTCTCCGAGGCCACCGGAAGGCTGATTGGGTCGGTCATATCCATCTGGATGGACGACGTGATGATTTCCTATCCCAATGTCAAGTCCCAGATAACCGACGGCAACGCAGTTATCTCCGGCACCTTCACCAGCGAGGAGGCCACCACCCTGGCCGCCCAGATACAGGCGGGCGCGCTGCCCTTTGCGCTGGAGACCTCAAACTTCAACTCCCTGGCCCCAACCCTTGGCAGCCAGGCGCTTTCAGCCATGCTCATGGCGGGGGTTATAGCCTTTATTGTGATAGCCGTGCTGATGATAGTGTGCTTCAGGCTCCCGGGCGTTGTGGCCGTTATCAGCCTGGCGGGGCAGATGGGCATATGCTTTGCGGCAGTGTCCGGCTTCTTCCCCAATATGAATTCCTTTACAATGACCCTGCCCGGTATTGCCGGCCTTATCCTCTCCATTGGTATTGGCGTTGACGCGAATGTTATCACCGCCAGCCGCGTCAGGGAGGAGCTGAACAACGGCAAGACCCTGGACGGAGCACTGAAGAGCGGTTTCCAGAGCAGCTTCTGGGCCATCTTCGACGGCAATATCACCACCGCAATTGTGGCGATCATGCTGATGATGGTCTTTGGCCCCAGCAATATCCTCTCAATGATATTTGGGCAGTCCACCACGGGCTCCATCTTCTCCTTTGGCTTCACGTTGCTGGTGGGCATCATTGCCAACTTCATTATGGGCGTGTTTGCAACCAGGCTCATGACCCTCTCCCTTGCCGCCTTCAAGCCGTTTAGGAACCATTGGCTCTTCGGCGCTTCAAGAGAGGGCACCGAGGTCAAGACAAGGAGATTTAAGTTCTTCAGCAGCCGCAAGACCTATTACACCATCTCCGCAGTCCTCATTGTGGTAGGGCTTATCGCAAGCCTTGTAATGGGCCCGAAGCTGGACATCCAGTTTGCCGGCGGCGCTATGATACGCTATACAGTTGAGGGCACGGGATATGACAGCGAGTCCATTGCCAGCACTATCTCCGGCGAGATGGGCCTTGACAGCTCTGTGTCTATCAATAAGGATATAACCTCAGGCCAGGACAGTGTGACCGTCTCCTTTGCCGGGAACAAGAGCCTGACCCCTGACCAGCAGTCCCAGGTTGCCGAAGTCCTCAGCGGCGCCTTCGACGAGGCCACGTTCACGCTGCTGGAGTCCAACTCCGTTGACGCCACAATGGGCGCCAAGTTCTTCCAGAAGTGCATGGTATGCTTCTTACTGACCGCAATACTGCTGCTGGTGTATATCGCCCTGCGCTTTAAGAAGATCGGCGGCCTGTCCGCTGGCCTTACAGCTATAGTGGCACTGCTCCACGACATAATTATCGCATTCTGCGTGTTCGTGATATTCGGTATGCCCATCAACGATATCTTTATCGCGGTGGTGCTGACATTGCTGGGCTATTCGCTGAACAGCACGATCGTTATCTACGATCGGGTGCGCGAGAATAAGCGCAAGCTTGGGCCGCGCGCCGAATTTGTGGACACAATGGACTTGAGCCTGAACCAGACCCTGGGCCGCACGGTGCTCACATCCCTTACGACCTTCCTTGCGCTGGTGGTAGTTCTGGCGGTGGCGGGCATCTTCTCCATCAGTACAGTGGTGTCCTTCTCACTGCCGATGATGGTGGGTGTTGTAGCCGGATGCTTCTCCTCGCAGTTCATTGCCCCAAACCTCTTTGCTGCCTGGCAGGTGCGCAAGGCTGAGAGCAGGTAAAACAAAAAGATCCATAACAAAAATTGCCGCTGGAGCCAAAAGCTCCGGCGGCTTTTTGCTGTATAAATCCTTCGGTGGGCGCGAAAAATATGACAGAGCCTGAAATAGTCAGCACAGTTAAAAAATCGGAATGAATGGTTTGAAAATGTGCTGTAGTCAACGCGGCTAAAAAAACCGGCATTTACCGATCTTTAAGTGCGTTTACTAGAACTATAATTTCCGGCTTATGAAAGGAGGAGGGAAGCATGAACATTATCGACAGGATAGCCCTGGCGCTGACGGTTATCGGCGGCGTGAACTGGGGCCTGGTAGGTGTGTTCCGGTTTGACCTGGTGGCCTGGATATGCGGCGGGCCTGAGTCGGTTATTTCCAGGATCATCTATACGGTGGTCGGGATCTCTGCCCTTTGGTGTATTGCGCTGCTGTTTAGGGACTGGGACAACGAGAAGGACATGAGTGTGGCCCATAGCGCACGGTAACAAAAAGGCCAGCATAAAAAGCTGGCCTTACATAAGTCTGGGAGTTCCAGAGCGGCGCCCCTAAGCTTTCCCAAGGGCGGGAAAGGGCAAGGCCCTCTGTCATAGCCTGCCCTCCAGCCATTCAAGCACATCCCCGTAAACCTCTTCCTTGCCAATCTCATTGAGCACCTCATGCCTCATACCGGGGTAGAGCTTCAGCTGCACACTATGCACCCCGGCGGCCTGGAGCCAATCGGCAACCTGCCGCGGCCCGGCTCCGTAGTTCCCCACAGGGTCCTGGTCCCCGGCAATAAGGAAAACAGGCAGATCTTTGGGCACCTTCCGGGCCCAGTCGAGAGAGCTGATCTCACCGAGCCCGATAAACAAATCCCGATAGCCTGCGGCGGTAAATGGGAAATTGCTCAGGGGGTCGGCCTCGAAGACCCTGCACACCTCGTCGTCCGTAGACAGCCAGGCCGAATCGTTCACAGGGTTTTCAATCCGCTTATTATACCCGGCGCTGGAGAGCCTGCTGATACGGCGGCCGGTGGAGCGGGGGCCCAGGAGCTTTATCTGGGCTGAAGCGATGGACTTGCCCAAGGGCACCCCTGGATTTTTGCCCATGGTGCCGCAGATAATACACCCGGCAAGGCGCTGGCCGTAGCGGGTGATAAAGGAGCGGGTGAGGAAGGAGCCCATGCTGTGGCCCAGCATGAAGACCGGCAGGCCGGGGTGCCGCTCAACGGCCTGGTCCATCAGGGCGCAGAGGTCCTTTACAACACACTCCCAGCCGTCATTATCAGCGAAGTGCCCCTTTACCTGGGCCGACCGCCCGTGGCCTGCGTGGTCGTTCATATAGACCGCAAAGCCCTTTTCAGCCAGGAATCTGGCGAAATGACTGTAGCGCCCGCTATGCTCAGCCATGCCGTGGGCTATGACTATGACCGCCCTGGGCCGGGAGCTCTCCTCAACCCAGCTTCGGGAGAAAATCTGTCCCCAGCCGCTGGAAGCAGGGCGAAACCATTCCTTTATTTCCATATTTAGACCCTCCTTTGGAATGAGTTTATTTAGATTAAGTGGGCTTATAATAAACTTAGAATAAGTCGATTTAGAATAAATCAAGGACCTGGCAGGGCTTGCGGTAGAACACCTGCTCCAGGGGAGCGCCCGAATCAGACAGGGTTATACCGGGGCTCAGCTCGATGCTGCGGGATTCCCTGGCGCCCCCGAGAAGAACCGCGAGGTCCCCGGCGTCCATGGTGATTTGGGGGGCCGAGGAGGTACGCTCCACCCTGTTGTCCCTGCCCGGGGCAAAGCTAAGGGCAAAGGTGTCGTTATTCTCGGGCAGAATGCCGTCGGTGACCCTTATTACCAGTTCACCCTCTACCCTGCATTTGCAGAGCTTTAAGAGGGTCTCCGCATTTACCGCCCTTGCCATGCCGTTGAGCACCGGGATGTACTCCATGGAGGAGAGCTCCGGCAGCAGCGCCGTCAGGTCCATATGCCCGGGCACAGAGAACTCTATGGACTCAAAGTTGGCAATGAAGGAGCTGTACACAAAGCTCAAAAGGCCTATAAGGCCCCTTGCGTCTGTAAACAGCAGGGCGTTGGGCAGGCCGAAGTTTGGGTAGCAGATAAGGCTGCTGCCCACCCGGCTGCACACCATAAAGGCCCCGGCCTCGCCCATGTCATCCTGCCAGAGGAATATCCAGCGCTTTGAGGCCAGGGGCTTATCACCCTCCAGGTCCTTGTCGAACACCTCCCGCAGGCAGGAGAAGTTTGTGTCCTCAAAAACTTTGTTATATAGGCGGGACAATGGCGATAAGTCGTCCCCGGGGAAGAGCTGGGCCACAGAGCCCCCAACCTTTGGCAGGCGCTTCAGGTCGGAGAGCTTCACCTTCCAGCGCAGCCACTGGGAGGCGGGGGCAAAGCCAAACTGCCGGTAATAGGAGGTGCTGAAGGGGTACAGGTGGGAGAGGGCATAGCCCTTATCATACATCTCCCGCAGGGCCAGCTCCATGCAGGCCCGTATAGCCCCGCCCCGGCGCTTGGCAGGCAGGGTGGCGACCCCGCCCACGCCGCCCATTTTCAGTATATGGCCGTCAAAGCGCACCTGCTTATTGTTTATGACGATGGAGGCCGTAAGGGGCCCTTTTGGGGTTATGGACGCCCCATACAGGTCCTCCTTGGGGTCCTCCTTATCGGACGCGGATTTCTCCAGCTCCTTCTCCTGCTCGAAGGCCCCCTCAAAGGCCACAGCCATGGCACGGCGGGCCTGCCAGTATTCGGCGGGATTTAATTTCCTTGCAAACATATTATGTCTCCTTTGCGGTATTATTTACAGAAATTTACACATTAAAGCGGAACAGCACGATATCCCCGTCCCCCATAACATACTCCTTGCCCTCTGAGCGCACAAGGCCCTTTTCCTTGGCGGCCGCCATGCTGCCGCACTCCATCAGCTCCTCGAAGCCTATTACCTCGGCACGGATAAAGCCACGCTCAAAGTCGGTGTGAATCTTCCCCGCCGCCTGGGGAGCCTTTGTGCCCTTTGTGATGGTCCAGGCCCGGCACTCGTCCTTGCCCGCGGTGAGGAAGGAGATCAGCCCCAAAAGGGAGTAGCAGGCGGTTATCAGCCGGTCCAGGCCGGACTCTGAAAGGCCCATATCCGAGAGGAAAAGCTCCTTCTCCTCGGGCTCAAGGCCGGATATCTCCGCCTCTATCTGGGCGCAGATGGGCAGCACAGCCGCGTGCTCCCGCTCGGCGGCGGACTGGACGGCGCTGAAGAAGGGATTTTGCTCCACGCCATTTTTAAAGTCCTCCTCGCTGAGGTTAGCCGCGAAGATTATGGGCTTATTTGTGAGCAGCGATACAGAGCCCAGCAGCTCGGCCTCCTCACTGTCGCACTCAACGCTCCGGGCGGACTGCCCGCCCTCCAGGGCCTCCCGCACCCGCAGGAAGAAGTCGAGCTCAGTCTGGTACTTCTTGTCGGCCTTGAGAAGCTTCCTGGTCTTGTCAATGCGCCGGTCCAGCACCTCTATATCGGAGAGTATCAGCTCAAGGTCGATGGTCTCTATGTCCCGGAGAGGGTCTATGCTCCCCTCCACGTGGACGATGTCCCCATCCTCAAAGCAGCGCACCACGTGCACCACCGCGTCAACCTCACGGATATTGGAGAGGAACTTGTTCCCAAGGCCCTCTCCCTTTGAGGCCCCCCGCACAAGCCCGGCTATGTCCACAAACTCTATGGTGGCGGGGGTGAACTTATTGGGCTCATACATCTCGTTGAGCTTATCCAGGCGCTTGTCGGGGACGGCGACCATGCCCACGTTGGGCTCGATGGTGCAGAAGGGATAATTTGCGGACTGGGCCCCGGCGTTTGTAATGGCGTTGAACAGTGTGCTCTTGCCCACGTTCGGCAGGCCTACGATACCTAATTTCATTTATACTCACGGCTCCTTATATTTTTAAAATCCCGAATATATAAAAATTACATATAAAACATATGGGTAATGCACAGATACCCCTAGCTTTTCTCACAAAACCATGGTAAGCTATATAGGGTGGGAAAGCCTTCACTCCCCCAGTATCTCCCGCTGCTTATACTTGGGCAGGCCACCCAGCACCAGCCCGTAGGACTTGTCCAGCATACTTTTGAGCACATCGTCGGGAACGGCCCCGTCGGGGTTTATGGAGTTCCAGTGGACTTTATTTGAATAATACCCGGGTATCACGTCCTCATACTGCTGGCGGTAGCTCTCACCCTCCATAGGCTCCAGCTTCAGGTTGATATAGTAGGGCTTATCGTTCCCGTCCAGGCAGACGGCGGCGAACATCTTCCCGCCGATATTATAGCGCACCCAGTTCCAGCTCTCCTGCAGATCCTTGGCAACCCCGGGCTTTCCCTGCAGGTATTCGTCTATCCATCCATACCGCATACAGCACACTCCCAATGGTTTTTGTATGATTATATCAGGAAACATCGGGGGCTGTCAAGGCGGTAGCGGCAGTATTATATATGAAAGAAGGTAACTTAAATGAAACTGTCCCATCTTCGCACAAACCATGTAAAAACGCCCCTGGGCCTTGCCATGGCCCGCCCGGTATTCACCTGGACTGCCTTTGATACCCCGGACAAAAAGCAGGTTGCCGCCCAGGTAAAGCTGAGCCTTGAGGGGGAGACCGTCTTCGACAGCGGCAGGCAGGAGGGTATCTCCTCCCTGGGCTTCGAGGCCCCGGTAGAGCTTCTGCCCAGGAAAAGATACGACTGGACAGTTACCGTCTGGGGGGACGGCGGGGACACGGCCACCGCGGGCTCGTACTTCGAGACCGGCAAGCAGGACGAGCCCTTTCAGGCAAGCTGGATAGCGGCAGGCATTGAGGATAAGGAGCGCCAGGCCCTGCTGGCTAAGGACATCAGGCTCTCGGGCAGGGTAAAGAGCGCCCGGGCCTACGCCTGCGGCCTTGGGATATACGAGCTGTGGATAAACGGGCAGAAGGCTGGAGACGAGTATCTTCTGCCGGGCTACCACTGCTATGACTTTGCAGTGGAGTACCAGACCTTCGATGTGACGGACCTGCTCCGGGAGGGGGAGAACACCCTGGGCCTGGCCCTGGGCCCGGGCTGGTATAAGGGGGACATGATATTCGACCGCTACCACGAACTATACGGCGACACCATGCACGCCATCTGTGAGCTGCGGGTCACATATGAGGACGGCTCCGAGGAGGTGTTCGGCACGGATGACAGCTTCAAGGCGTATAGATCCCCTGTAACCTTCAGCAATATCTACGACGGCGAGCACTTCGACGCCAACCTGATAGTTCCGGGGTGGAGCGAGCCCGGGTGCAAAGCAGAGGCCCTTGGGACAGTTATAGTGGAGGAGGAGACCCCGCTGGTCCCAAGGCGTGGGCCGAAGATCGTAAAGAAGCAGGAGTTCGCCCCTGTGGAGGTCATACATACCAAAAAGGGCGAGACGGTTCTGGATTTTGGACAGAATATGACCGGCTGGGTGGAGTTCAACACAGAAGCCCCAAAGGGGACTGTAGTGAAGCTCAGCTACGGCGAGGTCATGCAGGACGGCTGCTTCTACAGGGACAACCTGCGCACGGCAAAGGCCGAGTATATCTACACCTCCGACGGGGAAAAGCGCCGGGTGCGGCCCCACTTTACCTTCTACGGCTTTAGGTATGTGAAGGTGGAGGGGGTCGAGAGGGTGAGCCCCGGGGACTTTACCGCCTGCCATATCCGCTCGGACATAGAGCAGATCGGCAGTATCAGGACGGATAACCCAAGGGTAAACCAGCTGTTCCACAACGCCCTGTGGGGACAGTTTGACAACTTCCTGGACCTGCCCACAGACTGCCCCCAGCGGGACGAGCGCCTGGGCTGGACAGGGGACGCGGCTATAATCAGTTCCACCGCCTGCAAGAACATCTATATGCCCGCCTTCTTCCACCACTTCATAGAGAACGTGCGCATGGAGCAGGAGTACCACGGGGGAGCAGTGCCCTTCTACGTGCCAGCCCCCAAAAAGTCAAAGCCCGGGGCAAACGGCTTTGAGCAGGGCAACAGGAGCGGCGTGGCTATCTGGAGCGACGTTGCCACCATGATGCCCTGGGCGGTGTATGAGAACTACGGCGACCTGAACCTGCTTAGGGCCGAATACCCGGTGATGAAGGCCTGGGTCGAGCGTATCAGGGAGGACGATAAAGCCGACGGCGGCAGGGGTCTATGGCTTAGGGGCGTCCAGCTTGGGGACTGGCTGGCCCTTGACAAGCCCGATTCCAAGGACGCGGAGAACCCCTTCGGGGCCACTGATTTACAGTATACGGCAAGCTGCTTCTACTTCTACTCCGCCGGGCTCACCATGAGGGCTGCGGGGGCGCTGGGCTATACTGAAGACGAGAAGGAGTACAGGGCCCTCTCCGAGAAGATAAGGGCGGCGGTGACAGCGGAATACTTTGATCCGGACGGCAGCTTTAAAATCGAGGGCACCCAGACAGCCTGCGTGCTGAGCTTATTCTTCGGCATTTACCCCGAGGGCAAAAAAGAGGTGGTGCTGAGCCAGCTGAAGGCAAGGCTCGAGGCCAAAAACTGGCACCTGGACACCGGATTCTGCGGCACGCCCTTCCTGTGCAGGGCGCTCTCCGACAACGGGGCAAATGATATCGCCTATACCCTACTGCTCAATGACGACTATCCCAGCTGGCTCTATGAGGTGAAGCTGGGGGCGACCACGATTTGGGAGCGCTGGAATTCCCTATTGCCCGACGGCACCATAAGCGGCACAGGCATGAACAGCCTGAACCACTACGCCTACGGCTCCATCGTGGACTGGATGTACAGGAACATGGCGGGGCTCTGCCCCGGCGAGGAGGGCCCCGGCTATAAGAGGGCCACGATTCGCCCCATGCCGGACCCGAGGGTGCGCAGCGTGGACATGGAGCTGGACACGGCCTCCGGGCTCTACAGGGTCTGCTGGCGGTATGACGGTGATAAGCTGAGCTACCATGTGACTGTGCCCTTTGACTGCACTGCCGATATCATCCTGCCGGACGGGCGCAGGGAGAAGGTCGGAGCAGGGAGCTATGAGTTTTGAGGGGGATAAATAATTATATTTAATATTATATAAAAGCAAGTGTTGGCAAGGCCTATGGTATGGTCCTGCCCGCACCTGCTTTTCTTTATTAATATCTTTTACAAGATAATATTATCAAGGATAAATATATTTTATAAATATAACACCTGTCCCGTTTCCGACAGATTCAGCCCTCCCCGGGGCGCTATAATATGTCCGGGAGGTGAGCCCATGACCGTCTACGCCGATGTGCTGGTGATAGTCAATCTCTATGTAGACTATATCCTGCTGAGCCTGGTAAAGGGCTTCCTGCGCCTCTCGCCCCCGGGGTACAGGCTGGTGCTGGGGGCCCTGGCGGGAGGGGCGCTGTCGCTAGTGGGGCTGCTGCCCCTGCCGGGGTGGGCCGGGCCAGTGGCGTCGGGGGCCTCAGCGCTGCTGACGGCCCTTGCAGCCTTCGCGCCCCTGGGGAGGAAGCTTATGCTCAGGTGCTGGCTAAGCCTGTGGGGAGCCTCATTCCTGCTGGCTGGGGCGGTACTGTTCGTGCTGCAGTTTGTGCCCGCGGGGCATATGGCTGTGGTGGGCGGTGCTGTGTACTTCGACTTGTCGCTGCCTGTGCTGTTCTTCACCACCTGCGGGGCCTATATAGTATTTAAGCTGGCTGAAAAGCTCCTGCCCGCCGGACAGTCCGCGCCCCTGGTGCGGCTCACGGTGACCAATAGGGGGGAGTCCAGGGAGCTCTGGGCCAAGGCCGACACGGGATGTGAGCTCCGGGAGCCCTTCTCCGGCCTGCCGGTGATAGTCTCGGAGCGGGAGGCCCTCTCGGGACTGGCCCCTGAGGAAGGCGGGCCCATGCGCCTTGTCCCCTTCGGAAGCCTTGGGGGGGAGGGCCTGCTGTATGCCTTCAGGCCCGACAGCGTAACGGGCCCCGGCAATGCAAAACTCAGCTGCTACATAGCCTTGACGGATTTAAAGCTCTCCTCCGGGCAGTACGCCGCCCTGTACAACCCTGACATGTTCCAATAATCTCAAGGAGGTAATACCCATGCTTATACAGATGATCTCACGCGTTAAAAATGCCATAGTGAAGCTCCTGGGCCCGGAGCCCTGCCACTATATAAACGGCCCGGACACCCTGCCGCCCCCTCTCACAAAGGAGCAGGAGCAGAAGGTGATGGAGGACATTAAAAACGATGTGCCCGGGGCAAGGGAGCCCCTTATCACCCATAACCTGCGCCTGGTGGTGTACATAGCAAGGAAGTTCGAGAGCCCCGGGGCGGGGGTGGAGGACCTTATCTCCATAGGGACCATCGGGCTGATAAAGGCAGTGAACACCTTTAGGCCCGAGAAGAATATAAAGCTCGCGACATATGCCTCAAGGTGCATTGAAAACGAGATACTTATGCACCTGAGGAAGAGCTCGCAGCTTAGGAACGAGGTGTCCATCGACGACCCGCTGAACGTGGACTGGGACGGCAACGAGCTCCTGCTCTCGGACCTTCTGGGCAGCGACCCGGACGCGGTCACAGAGGACATAGAGCTGGAGGCTGAGCGGGATATGCTCCTCTCGGCTGTGAGCAGGCTCTCCCCCAGGGAGAAGACCATCATGCAGCTGAGATTCGGCCTTGGGGCTGGGAAGGAGCACACCCAAAAGGAGGTGGCGGACCAGCTGGGCATATCCCAGTCCTATATCTCCCGCCTTGAGAAGCGGATAATAGGAAGGCTTAGGAAGGACCTGGAGAAGGCGGGATAGAAATGCTCCCCAAAGGTATATTTTGCCGGAAGGCGAGGTTTAACTTGCATTTTGCCGCAGAAATGGTATAATAGAACAGGCAAATTTGCATAAGGGTTGTGATAGACTTGTATAAGATAGTAAAGAAACGGGAGCTTAACCCCACAGTCACCCTGATGGAGGTAGAGGCACCGGCAGTGGCGGGGAAGGCCCAGCCCGGGCAGTTCATCATCCTGAGGGTGGACGCCGGGGGGGAGCGCATACCACTGACTATAGCGGACTTTGACAGAGAGAGGGGCACGGTCAGCATTATCTTTCAGATAGTGGGGGCCACCACCGAGAAGCTGAACCACAGGCAGGAGGGGGATCATATCCAGGACTTTGTGGGCCCCCTGGGTGTGCCCACCCATACCGAGGGCCTGAAGAAGGCGGCGGTGGTGGGCGGCGGGGTAGGCTGTGCCATAGCCTACCCGGTCGCAAAGAAGCTTTATGAGCAGGGGTGCGAGGTACACTCCATAGTGGGCTTCAGGAGCCGGGAGCTGGTGATACTGGAGAGGGAGTTTGAAGCTGTGAGCAGCAGGCTCTGCAGGATGAGCGACGACGGCTCCTTCGGGGAAAAGGGCCTTGTGACCGACGCCTTAAGGGGGCTTATTGAGAGCGGAGAGAAATATGACCGGGTGATAGCCATAGGGCCCCTTATCATGATGAAGTTTGTGTGTAAGCTCACAAAGGAGTTTGACATACCCACCACCGTCAGCATGAACCCCATTATGATAGACGGCACGGGCATGTGCGGCGGGTGCAGGCTCAGCCTTATAAGGGACGGCAGGCGGGTGACAAAGTTCGCCTGTGTTGACGGCCCGGACTTCGACGGCTTTGAGGTGGACTTTGACGAGGCCATGGCCAGGGGCTCCATGTACAGGGACTTTGAGCGCCACGCCCATGAGGAGACGTGCAATCTGTTCAAGGGGGTAGAAAACCATGCCTAATATGTCGTTAAAGAAGAATGAAATGCCCTCCCAGGAGCCGCAGGTGCGCAGCAGGAACTTTGAGGAGGTCGCCCTGGGGTACACTGAGGAGCAGGCCATAGACGAGGCCAGGCGCTGCCTGAACTGCAAGAATAAGCCCTGCGTGGGCGGGTGCCCGGTGAACATCATGATACCGGAGTTTATTGCTAAAATGGCTGAGGGGGACTTTGAGGGGGCCTATCAGGTTATTGCCAAGAGCAGCGCCCTGCCCGCAGTCTGCGGGCGGGTCTGCCCCCAGGAGAGCCAATGTGAAAAATACTGTGTAAGAGGGATAAAGGGGGAACCGGTGGGTATCGGCAGGCTGGAGCGGTTTGCCGCCGACTGGCACAATGAGCACGTTTCAGAGGCCCCTATAAGGCCCGGGAGCAACGGCCATAAAATAGCGGTGATAGGCTCGGGCCCCTCGGGGCTCACCTGCGCCGGGGACCTGGCGCGCCTTGGCTATGAGGTGACGGTTTTCGAGGCCCTGCATACCCCCGGGGGCGTGCTGGTATACGGCATACCGGAGTTCCGCCTGCCCAAGGCTATCGTGCAGAAGGAGATAGAGGGCCTTAAAGCCATGGGCGTGAGGATTGAGACAAACATGGTCATTGGCCGGTCCCTCTCCATAGACGAGCTCTTTGAGGAGGGCTTTGAGGCGGTGTTCATCGGCTCGGGGGCAGGCCTGCCGAGATTTATGAACATACCCGGGGAGAACCTTAAAGGGGTATACTCGGCAAACGAGTTTTTAACCAGGGTAAACCTGATGAAGGCCTACCTTCCCGGCTCGGACACGCCTATCCAGCGGGGAAAGAGGGTGGCTGTGGTAGGTGGCGGCAACGTGGCTATGGACGCTGCCCGCTGCGCGAAACGCCTTGGAGCCGAGGAGGTGTATATTGTATACAGGCGCTCTGAAGCGGAGCTGCCCGCCCGGGCCGAGGAGGTGGAGCACGCTAAGGAGGAGGGCATTGTCTTCAAGCTGCTCAATAACCCTAAAGAGATCCTGGGGGACGAGACTGGCAGCGTCCGGGGCATGGAGTGCCTTGAGATGGAGCTGGGCGAGCCGGACGCCTCCGGCCGCAGACGGCCCGTTGAGAAGCAGGGCAGTGAGTTTGTGCTGGACGTGGACTGTGTTATCATGGCTATCGGCACAAGCCCCAACCCGCTGATAAAGTCCACCACAGAGGGCCTTGAGACCCAGAGCTGGGGGGGCATTATAGTCAACGAGGAGACAGGCCTCACCAGCAGGCCCGGTGTGTACGCTGGCGGGGACGCGGTGACCGGCGCGGCTACGGTGATTTTAGCTATGGGCGCGGGCAAGGCCGCGGCTAAGGCCATCCACCGGCAGCTCAGCGGTGAGGAAGCATGATAGAGATAACGGTAAAAAAGAGCGGGCTTCACGGGGATGTGTATAAGCGCACGGCGGCCCGGGGGGTCATACTCCGGGAGGGGAAGATCCTCATGGTGCATACGGCACGGGAGGACTATAAGTTCCCCGGCGGGGGCGTAGAGCCCGGGGAGAGCCTTGAGAGCGCCCTTAGGAGGGAGCTTTTGGAGGAGACCGGCCGGGAGCTTCTGGGTGAGCCGGAGTATGTGGCGGTCGTTCATGAGCGCAGGCGCGGGATAGTAGCGGACATACTTGAGATGGACTCCCACTATTTCCTCTGCCAGGTCAGCGGATCTGAAAGGCCGCTCCATCTGGACGGCTACGAGGAGGAGCAGCACTTTGAGCCGGTCTGGGTGGACCCTGATGAGGCGATAAGCGCCAACAGGGCACTGGACATAGAGGCGAATCCCTGGCTGGAGCGGGAGATACTGGTGCTGGAGGCCATTAAAGAAAATGGGTTGGTATAGGTGACGATAATATGACATTAAAGGAGTTTTTCACTGAGAACCCCCGGGTAGCCCTGGGCTTTTCAGGGGGGGCGGACTCGGCATACCTCTTATGGGAGGCAGTAAATAATAAGGCGCAGGTGCGTCCCTACTTTGTAAAGTCCCAGTTCCAGCCGGAGTTCGAGCTCAGGGATGCCTGGCGGCTCTGCGGGGAGCTGGGGGTCGAGCTTACTGTGATACCCCTGGACGTGCTGGCCTGTGACACGGTACGTGAGAACCATGCGGACAGATGCTACCACTGCAAAAGGGCCATCTTCGGGGCCCTGCGTGAGAGGGCCCTCTCTGAAGGCTTCCCGGTGCTCATAGACGGCACAAACGCCTCCGATGACGCGGGGGACAGGCCGGGAATGCGGGCCTTGGGGGAGCTTTCGGTGCGCTCCCCTCTTCGGGAGTGCGGCATAAGCAAAGAGAGGGTCCGGGAGCGCTCCAGGGCCGCGGGGCTGTTTACCTGGGACAAGCCCGCCTATGCCTGCCTTGCCACCAGGGTGCCCAGCGGCGAGCCGCTGGAGGCGGGGCTGCTGGAACGGATAGAGATAGCTGAGGACTGCCTTTTCTCACTGGGCTTTACGGATCTTCGCGTGAGGGTCTTCGGCGGCGGGGCCAGGCTGCAGATGCCAGAGGACCAGCTTGCCCGAGCGGTAGAGAGGCGGCGGGAGATACTGGCCGGGCTTGAGGGACTGTTCCCGGCGGTTATGCTGGACCTAAGGGAAAGATAAGGTCTACTTGACGGGCAGGGGCAAACCTGCCAAAATATAGGTAGAATATATGAAGGGGGCAGCTTTATGCCTGCAGAAAACGAACGCAGGGATGTGCGCAAGGCGATGGCCTTTGACCTTATGCAAATTTTCAGGGCAGAGCCGGGCAAGGCCTACACCCTGGAGGAGGTCGAAAAGCTGCTTGTGTCCTATGTTCAGGGCAACGACTGATATAGTAAACACACTTGAAAATCGGTATGCACCGATTTTCAGGCTGGACGACTACGCTGCCTGGTTCAAAAGCGGTATCCTGCCTCTTTTGAACTGTGTTTAACTATACAGTATGGAAAAGGGATGGCGTTAAGCCATCCCTTTTATTGTCTCCCCGCCAACTAGGGGGAACTGCACAGTGGCCACAAACAGATCGCCGTCTGTGCGCACAAAGAACCTGCCACCGCAGGCCTCTGTAAAGCTCTTTGCTATGCTGAGCCCGAGGCCGCTGCCCTCAGTGGTGCGGTTCTGGTCGCCCCTGACAAAGCGGGCGGTGAGGTCCTCGCCCTTCATGGTTATCTCTGTCTTGGAGACATTGCGAATGCTGGCGCTGACAAGGCCGGACTGGGCTATTAGGCTTACATATACTCTGGAGCCCTCAAGGGAATACTGGGTGCAGTTGCGTATCAGGTTTTGGAACACCCGGTAGAGCCGCTGCCCATCGGCGTGGACCAGCATGGGGGTATCCGGGATATCTACCCTGAACTGGAGCTTTGAGTGCTCTATGACCTCTTCCATCTCGACGAAGGTCTGCTTTAGGAGCCGCCCTATGTCAAGGTCGTCAAGATTCAGGCTGATATTGCCTGTGGCGGCCTTGGAGACCTCGAAGACGTCCTGGACTATGACGCTCAGCCGCTGGGTCTTCTGGGAGAGTATGTCCACGTAGTCCTTTGCCGCCGGGGAGAGCTCCTCCTTCTTTAAAAGCTCGACATAGCTTATCACAGAGGTCAGGGGGGTCTTGATGTCGTGGGAGACGTTGGTGATAAGCTCTATCTTGGTGCGGTCCGCCTTGGTCCCCTCCTCAACGGCCTTCTGCACTCCGGTGCGTATCATGTTCAGCTGCATGGCGCAGTCGTAGAGGTTTGAGGTGGGGGGCACATGGTTTACGGCATCCAGGTTACCGCCGTACATCTCGGTTATCTGGTCCATCAGAAGGTTCCAGTCCCGCAGGTCCCGCTTTAGGGAGAGGATATACCACCACACGGCGCCTATTACCCCCACTACGGATACAAAGGGCACCGTCAGGGCCAGCTTATCCTTGTGGGGAGGGGGCAGGAGGTTTATAAGGATGCCATAGCCGAAAAGGCCGAAAGCTATCAGCGCCGCGCACACGCCTATGACGCTGTAGGCCCGCCGGAGGGCCCGCTGCTGGAAGGTGGTCATCTTGTGGAAGTCGTTGATTCTCAGGAGCACGGAATGTATGATATTATGCCCGAAGAATCTTCTGTTGCGCCCCACGTCAAGACAGAGGAAGTATAGGAGCAGTACGCCCAGCACCCCGGCGGTGAAGATGAGGGGGGTGCTGCTGTAGCCGATAAGATTTAGCAGGAGCACCAGGAAGCAGGCGATCATAATGAGCTTTACCTCCATCCAGACCCACCCTAGCCACCGGGCTACTATGGCCTCAAAGGCCCTCCGATCCTGCCTGAAGGCAAAGACCAATATAAGCGCTGTCAGCATTACGGCGACGGCGCTGGCGATCTTGACCCCGTATTCATAGACAAGCTCCGGCGCCTGGATCTCCACATATCCGCCGTCCGGGGTCTTCTCCAGGTGCCGGGGCACGCTCCCGGCAAACTCATGGACGCTGTCTGTGGCGTACTCTGTCATGCCGGGGTTCACCAGCACCATCACCGCGAACACCAGCAGCAGGCTCACCGCGCAGAGGATAAACAGCAGGCAGAGCCAGGATATCAGCCCCTTGAACGTATTGGTGGGCCTGCTGCGAAGGAGCTCCCCCGGGTCAATGCTTCTCGAATTTGTAACCAATGCCCCACACCACCTTCAGATATTCCGGCTCGCTGGGATTTATCTCTATCTTCTCCCTTATGCGCCGTATATGCACCATTACGGTGTTCTCTGTAGAATAGGCCGACTCGTTCCATATTTTCGAGTAGATCTCCTCGGCGGGGAATATCCTGCCGGGGTTGCGCATCAGGAGCTCCACTATCTTGGTCTCCGTGGCGGTGAGCTTAATGGGCTCGTCGTCGGCGTATAAAACGTGCTCGTCCAGGTTGAACCTGAGCCGTCCGTTTATTATCACGTTCTCCCCCTGGGAGTTGATGTCTCCAAGGCTGGTATATCTTCTCAGCTGGGATTTTACCCTGGCGGCAAGCTCCATAGGGTTAAAAGGTTTTGTCACATAGTCGTCGGCGCCCATAGACAGGCCCAGGATCTTATCGCTGTTCTCGCTTTTAGCCGAGAGGACTATAATGGGCAGGTTTTTCCCCTCCCTTATGCGCATGATGGCAGAAAGGCCGTCGAGCCTTGGCATCATCACGTCGATAATAATCAGGTGTATATTCTTTGTGGCGACCATATCCAGGGCCTCCATGCCGTCGTAGGCCTTCAGGACCGTGTACCCCTCGCTCTCGAGGGTCAGGGCGATGGCCCTGACTATCTCCCGGTCGTCGTCTACCACCAGGATGTTTTTGCTCTCGTTGTCCATACAGCTCCCTCCAATTATATATAGTCTACAGATCAAACCTTAGTTTTTTGGGCACATAATTCTTACAGAAATCATACTTTCCGAAAGCAAGCTGGCAAAGCCGCTTTCTTTCGGAAAGTATACATCATCTTTTCGAGTTTGGCAACATATTTTTCTTTTAGAAGGTTTTTTGAAAGGATGTGCTGTAATGAAAAGACTGAAATTCCCCCACTGGTCGACCCTTGCGGTTATCCTCATAGCTGCCGTGCTGTTTCTGGCGGCTTTCTGTACACGCAGGGAGCATGGGGCCGTGCCCACCGCAGGGGAGATAACAAACTGGGGCCTCAGCTTCCAGAAGGAGGGGGAGCCTCCTGTAGCCAACGCCACAGGGGAATATCTAAGCCAGTTCGACAGTGTGTACTGTATGCCCTCGGGGGAGAAGATCCTCTATATCACCTTTGACGCGGGCTTTGAAAACGGCAACACGGAGGTGATACTTGATGCGCTGAAAAAGCACGGCGTCAAAGCAACGTTTTTCCTGGTGGGCAACTACCTTGAGACAGAACCCGAGCTGGTGCAAAGGATGGTGTCGGAGGGGCATACCGTTGGCAACCACACCTACAGCCACCCGGATATGTCCGCCATAGGGGACAAGGAGAGCTTCCGTCAGGAGCTTCAAAGGAACGAGGAGGCATATAAGAAGGTGACAGGGGAGGATATGCCCAAGCTCTACAGGCCCCCCCAGGGAAAATTCTGCGAGAGCAACCTGAAAATGGCGAAGGAGCTGGGGTACCGCACGGTGTTCTGGAGCCTTGCCTACGTTGACTGGTACGAAAACGACCAGCCCACACATCAGCAGGCCTTTGACAAGCTGATACCAAGGGCGCACCCCGGGGCCGTGGTGCTCCTGCACAGCACGTCGAAAACAAACGGGGAGATCCTCGACGAGCTGCTCACAAAATGGGAGGAGCTGGGGTATCGCTTCGGGGACCTTTGGAAAGACTTGCAATAAGCCGCTCTTTAGGATATAATATGGGAAACTCAGGTTAATAAAATTCTAAAAACACAAAGGAAGTTAAAAGATGGAACATATTGTAGAGGCCCTTGTGCAGCTTTTCAGCCAGACCATCCCCGCAGAGCTCACCGTGTTCGTGCTGTCCCTTATGCCAATTATAGAGCTGCGGGGGGGCATACTTGCGGCAAAGCTCCTTGACCTGCAGATGCTGCCCGCCTTTTTCATCTGCCTTGTGGGCACGCTTATCCCAACGCCCTTTATACTCCTCTTTATAAACAAGATATTCGGCTGGATGCGCAATACCCGGTTTGTAAAGCTGGTGGACCGCATGGAGGAGAAGGGCCGCAGCAAGTTCGACAAGATAAACCGCTATAAGACCCTGGGGCTGATGATATTCGTAGCCATACCCCTCCCCGGCACCGGGGCCTGGACAGGGTCCCTTGCGGCGGCTTTGATGAAGATGGACTTTAAGTCCGCAATGCTCTCCGTGGCCCTGGGGACGCTTATTGCCGACGTGATCATGTGCGTCCTCTCCTACGGCCTTCTGGGGCTGGTGCTCTGATGGACTGCCGCGTGGCGGTAATAGGCGCGGGGGCGGCGGGGCTCTTATGCGCCTATAAGGCGGCGGGCAGGGGCGGCGTGCTCCTGCTGGACGGCAATGAGAAGCCCGGAAGGAAGCTCTTAGCCACTGGCAACGGGCGCTGCAATATTACAAACCTCAGGCTCTCGCCTGATGACTACTGCGGCGACCCGCTGCTGGGGGATTTTCTCAGGCACTGGCCCGCCGGAAGGCTGACGGATATATTCCGGGAGCTGGGCCTTCTCACCAGGGCCGACAGTGAAGGAAGGGTATACCCCAACAGCCTCCAGGCCGCGGCGGTGGCAGGGGCCCTGGCCTCGGCCTGCCATGAGGCAGGAGTCAGGGAACAGTACGGCTTCAGGGCTGTGAAGATAGCCCGGGAGCGCCATGGGTTTATTATCACAGGGGACAATGGCGGCACGGTCAGGGCCAAATACTGCGTGCTGGCCTGCGGGGGCCTCGCCTCGCCCGGGCACTCAAGGGGGGAGGGGTACTCCCTTGCAAAGGGCCTTGGGCACAGGGTCACAGAGCTCTCGCCGTCCCTGGTGGGCCTGAGGGTGAAGGGCAGGTCTACCCGGGCCTTGAAGGGGGTGCGCTGTAAGGCAAGGGCGTCCCTGCGGGCCGGGAGTAAAGAGCTCTGGGGGGAGAGTGGCGAAGTCATATTCGGGGACGGCTCTGTGTCGGGGATATGCGTTATGGACCTTTCAGCACATATGCGCGGGCAAAATGGCACCGTGCTGCGCCTGGACCTTTTGGAGCATATGGACAGCCGGGAGCTTGAAGATTACCTCGGAAGCTTTGCCCTCGTCCACCCCCTGCGCCCTGTGGAGGAGCTGTTCTCCGGGGCGCTGAACCTGCGGCTGGGGCAGGAGCTGTCGAAGCTCCTGGGTCTTAGGGGCACGCTGGGAGAGCTGGGCCCCGGGGATATAAGGAGAGCGGCGGGCATGGCGAAGGGGTTGGACCTGCCGGTGGAGGGCACGCTGGGCTGGGAACAGGCCCAGGTAACGGCAGGAGGCGTGCCATTATGTGAGATAGACCTTGGGACTATGGAATCGAGGATATGCCCGGGGCTTTATATCTGCGGGGAGCTGCTGGACGCTGACGGGCGCTGCGGGGGCTATAACCTGCACTGGGCCTTCTGCACCGGCGCCGCTGCCGGGGAGCAGCTGGGCTGAGCTTATTAAAAGGGGAGGGGTAAAATGCTTCACGTAGCAAACCTGCACCTGGGGCTGGGCTTCACCGGGGAGGACCTGAGGAGGGCGGCGGCAAAAAAGCTCCGGCTGCCGGAGAGCGCCGTAATAAGGGTCGAGCTTGCTAAAAAGTCGGTGGACGCCCGGAAAAGGGACAGGGTGCATTTTGTCTGCGCTGTCCGGGCGGAGGTGGACACGGACGAGGGCAGGCTTGTCCGCAGGCTGAAGGACAGCGGGGTGCGCATTGCCGGGCCCTATGAGTTCCGGCTCCCGGCGGGGCCGAAGGCGGAGCTGCCCCCGGTGGTGGCGGGCTTCGGGCCCGGGGGGATGTTCGCGGGGCTGCTGTTGGCCCGGTGCGGGCATAGGCCCATAATAATCGAGCGGGGCCAGCCGGTAGAGGAGCGCCAAAGGGCTGTGGAGAGCTTTTGGGAGAAGGGGGAGCTTGACCCGGAGAGCAACGTCCAGTTCGGCGAGGGCGGGGCCGGGGCCTTCTCCGACGGCAAGCTCACCACCGGCACCGGGGACGGGCGCATAAGGTACGTCCTGGAGGAGCTGGTTGCCGCCGGAGCGCCCGAGGAGATACTCACCGACGCAAAGCCCCATATAGGCACGGACCGGCTCCCGGGGGTTGTGAAAAACATCAGGGAGAGGATAATCTCCCTGGGCGGTCAGGTGCTGTTTGAAACCCGGCTTACGGATATTATTACGGCTGGCGGCCGGGTCACAGGGGTAAAGCTGCAGTCTCGGGAGGGGGAGCGGGTGATGCCCTGTGAAAAGCTCATACTGGCTGTGGGCCACAGCGCCAGGGACATCTTTGAGCTGCTCCACAAAAAAGGGCTGCCCCTCTCGGCAAAGCCGTTCTCCGTGGGGGTGCGCATAGAGCACCCGGCGGAGCTTATAGACCGGGCCCAGTACGGCTCCTTCGCGGGGCACCCGGCGCTGGGGGCGGCGGACTATAAGCTTAGCTGCCACCTGGGCAGCGGGCGGGGGGTCTATACCTTCTGTATGTGCCCCGGAGGCACGGTCACGGGCGCGGCCTCGGAGCCCGGGGGCATAGTTACAAACGGCATGAGCCCCTGGGCCCGGGACGAGGCGAACAGCAACGCGGCCCTGCTGGTGGGCGTCGGCCCAGGGGACTTCGGGTCTGAGGGGGCGCTTGCCGGGGTGGAGTACCAGCGGAGGATAGAGCGGCTGGCCTATGGATATGCCGGGGGGTACCGGGCCCCGGCCCAGCGGGTGGCGGACTTTATGGAGAGGCGGGCAAGCTCGGGCTTTGGCTCTGTGCTGCCGACCTACCGGCCCGGGGTGGCGCCGGGGGATATCTCCTGCTGCCTGCCGGAGCATATATGCGGGTCCCTAAGGGAGGCCCTGCCCATATTGGGGCGGCAGCTAAAGGGCTTTGACAGCGGCGACGCGGTGCTCACGGCGCCGGAGACCAGAAGCTCCTCCCCGGTGAGGGTGCTGCGGGGGGAGGACATGCAGTCCCTGGGGCTTCGGGGGTTGTTCCCCTGCGGCGAGGGGGCCGGGTACGCGGGGGGCATCGTCTCGGCGGCGGTGGACGGGCTCAGGTGCGCCCAGGCTGCGGCAGAGGGACGTTAGAGCTTGCAAGTTCCCCTCTTCCGTGGTACAATATACTTTTAAGGACAGGCGAGAACACTGGGAGTGGGGATGATACCGTGAACCTGAAGCTATGGGATATTCCGGCGGTGGACAAGGTGAAAACTGTGGAGCTGGCGAAGAAATGCGGCGTAGAGCCGCTCTTAGCGGCCCTTCTGCGGGCAAGGGGGATGGACACGCCTGAGAAGGTCTCGGGCTTTCTTGGCGCCGGTGAGTTTTCGGACCCATTTAATATGAAGGACATGGACAGGGCCTCCTCCCGCATACGCCTGGCTGTGGACAATTTTGAGCATATAGCCGTATACGGCGACTATGATATGGACGGCCTCTCCTCCACCTCAATGCTCTATACCTACCTTCAGGACAAGGGGGCGAATGTGTCGTACTATATCCCCCGGCGGGACATTGAGGGCTATGGAATGAATATGGGCGCGGTGGACACACTCTCAAAGGAGGGGGTGGACCTGATAGTCACCGTGGACAACGGCGTTGCGGCCAATAAGGAGATAGCCTACGCCAAGTCCCTGGGGATGGATGTGGTCGTCACCGACCACCACCAGCCCCAGGGCGCCCTGCCCGACGCGCCCCTTGTAAACCCCCATAGGGAGGACGATGAGAGCGGGCTCACATATCTCTGCGGGGCTGGGGTGGTACTAAAGCTCCTGATGGCCCTTGAGGGGGACATAGAGGCGGTGGCAAAGCGGTATATTGACCTGGCGGCCCTTGGCACCGTGGGGGATTCGGTGGAGCTTATAGGGGAAAACCGGCTGATAGTGAGCTGTGGCCTTGAAAGCATGGAGAAAAGGGAGCGCCCGGGGCTTGCGGCCCTGCTGGGGGAGGACCCTGTCACCTCCACAAAGCTCTCCTTCGGCGTTATACCCTGCCTGAACTCCCCGGGCAGGATAGGCACGCCGGACAGCACCGTGCGCCTGCTGACCCACCAGGACCGGGAGAGCGCCAGGATTCTTGCCGAGGACATCCAGGAGGAGAACCTTGCCAGGAAGGAAATGATGGACAGGGTCATAGAGGCGGCGCAGGAGGCGCTGGAAAACCGCCCGGAGCTCATGTATGACCGGGTGCTGGTGGTATGGGGAGAGGGCTGGCACCACGGCCTGGTGGGCCTTGTGGCGGGCAGGCTCTCGGAGCTGTACGGCAAGCCGGCGATAGTGCTGTCTGTTATAGACGGCGAGGCCCGGGGCAGCGGCAGGAGCATAGAGGGCTTCGACATATTCCGAGCGGTAACAGAGTGCGGGGACCTGCTCATACACCACGGGGGGCACCCCATGGCGGCGGGGCTGACCCTGTCCCCGGAAAACCTGGAGGAGTTCAGGCGGCGTATAAACAGGTACGCAAGGGAGGAGTCCCCCGAAATGCCCTTCCCGGTCCTGGGCCTGGACTGCACCCTGCAGGGGAGGGCCCTTGCCCTGGAAAGCTGCCGGGCCTTCGCGCCCATGGAGCCCTTCGGGGTGGGCAACCCCACCCCGGCCTTTGCGGTGATGGGGGCCACCCTGACGGATATCAGGGGCTTTGGAAGGGGGAACCACTGCGAGCTCACCTGCAGGAGCGGCAGCGCCGCCTTTAAGTGCAAGCTATTTAAGGTGAGGCCCGAGGAGATACCATACCCCCTGGGCTCTGTGCTTGACCTGGCGGTGAATCTGGAGGAGAACTACTATAGGGGCAGCGTCAGCCTGTCGATCCAGGTAAGGGACATGCGCCTTAGCGGGCTGGACCGCCTGCAGTGCCTGAGGGACTATAGGATCTATGAGAAGTTTAAGCGCGGGGAGCCACTGCTCACCCGGGAGGCGGAGCGCCTGCGTCCGGACAGGGACCGGCTGGCGGCGGTGTATACGCTGCTGCCAAGGGCCAAGGGGCCGGGGCTTGGGCTCGAGGAGCTGGTGCTGCGCCTTGAAAAGAGCGGGCTCAATATGGGTATGCTGCTCTTCGGCCTTGAGGTGCTAAGGGAGCGGGGGCTCATAGACTATAGGGTGCGGGGAAATATGCTCGAGGCCTGGAGGCTGCCGGTGAAGGGGAGGTCGGATATCACCCTGTCCCCCCTTTTCAGGGAGCTTTCGGAGCTTGCTGAAAAAGACGGACAAGAAAAGGAGTGAGCGAAAGTGCCGGATGTGAGACAGATAAGCACCTATGAGGAGCTGCAGGCTATTGTCAAGGAGAGCGGCAAGGAATTTGACCGGGAGCTTATAGCGGACGCGTACCTTCTGGCGGACCGCAAGCATAGGGGACAGAAGCGAAGCTCCGGGGAGCCCTATATCATACACCCCCTGTCCGTGGCGGCTATCTTAGTTGACCTGGGCATGGACACCCAGTCGGTGGTGGCGGGGCTTCTCCACGATGTGGTGGAGGACACGGACTGCACGCTGGAGGACATAACCCAGGAGTTCGGCAGGGAAGTCGCCCTGCTTATAGACGGGGTCACAAAGCTGGACAGGATACCATTCTCCTCAAAGGAGGAGGAGCAGGCCGAGAACCTCCGAAAAATGCTCATGGCAATGGCCCAGGATATCAGGGTGATAATAATAAAGTTTGCGGACCGTATGCACAACCTCTCCACCCTGGAGTTCATGTCCCCCCAGAAGCAGCGGGACAAGGCCAGGGAGTGCCTGGAGGTGTACGCGCCCATAGCCCACCGGCTTGGTATGCGAATGGTAAAGGAGACCATGGAGGACGTGTCCCTTATGTACCTGGACCCGGCGGCCTATAATGAGATAGACGGCCACCTGGAGTCCCGCAGCAAGACCAGGGACCAGTTTATAGGGGAGCTCAGGTCCCAGCTCAGGGAGCGCATAGAGCCAGCCCTGGGCCATGATATATATATCGAGGGCCGGGTCAAGAGCAAATACAGTATTTACCGCAAGATGTTCATAGGCGGCAAGGACTTTGAGGAGATATACGACGTCTTCGCCATGCGGGTGATAGTGGACACCATTGAGGACTGCTATAATGTATTAGGCATAGTCCACGACATGTTCACCCCCCTGCCCAACAGGTTCAAGGACTATATTTCCACCCCAAAGCCAAATATGTACCAGTCCCTGCACACCACGGTGATAACCAAGGCCGGGGTGCCCTTCGAGGTACAGATACGCACCTGGGAGATGCACCAGACCGCCGAGTACGGAATAGCGGCCCACTGGAAATATAAGCTGGGTATGTCCAGAAAGCAGTCCGACAGCCGCTCCCTGGACGAGAGGCTCTCATGGATACGCCAGATGCTTGAGAACCAGGCGGACACCGAGGACGTGACGGACCTGGTACACTCCATTAAATCCGACCTGATACCCGAGGAGGTCTTTGTCTTCACCCCCAAGGGGGACGTTATAAACCTGCCCCAGGGCTCAAGCGTTATAGACTTCGCCTATGCCATACACAGCGCCGTGGGCAACAGGATGATAGGGGCAAAGGTAGATAAGCGGATAGTCCCTCTGGACTATAAGGTGAAGACCGGGGAGATAATCGAGGTGCTCACAAGCCGGGAGACCCGTGGCCCCAACAGGGACTGGCTCACCATGGTGCGCACCAGCGAGGCCAGGAGCAAGATACGTGCATGGTTCAAAAAGGAGCGCCGGGAGGAAAATATAGTCGAAGGCAAGGCGGAGCTTGAGCGGGAGCTCCGGCGCAGCAGTATCTCCATGAGCCCGGAGCTGATGAACTATATGGTGGAGAGCGTGGGCAAGCGGCACAACTGCTCCACCGCCGACGACCTGTTCGCGGCCATAGGCTACGGCGGGGTGCAGCTCTGGAAGGTCATGCCCCGTATCCGGGAGGAATACCAGCGCATTGCAAAGTCCGGCCTGCCCCAGGAGCCCCCGCCTGTTGTAAACGCCCCGGCAAAGTCAAAGAAGGTATCCGGGGGCGTGCTGGTGGAGGGGATGGACAACTGCCTTACAAAGCTCTCCCGCTGCTGCAACCCCTTGCCGGGGGACGATATCATCGGCTTTATTACCAGGGGCTTCGGGGTGTCCATACACAAGCGCAGCTGCCGGAACGTCCCCAGGGACCTTACGGACTGCCCGGAGCCCGAGCGCTGGGTAAACGCCTACT